>JADZDJ010000157.1 GCA_020851115.1 Pirellulales bacterium | reverse complement strand
GTGCTGTCGGCCCAAGGGTTGACCTACTTCATCAAGGACGAGGTGCTGAAGATCACGACGAAAGAGCAGGCCGAGCAAGAACTCATCACCAAGGTCTACCCGGTCGGCGACTTGGTCATTCCCGTCCAAACATTCCAAACGAACAGCATGCTGGGCGGAGGCATGGCCGGCGGCATGATGGGCGGCGGCATGGGGATGGGTGGCGGCATGGGAGGCATGGGCATGGGTGGTGGCATGGGAGGCATGGGCATGGGTGGTGGCATGGGAGGCATGGGCATGGGAGGCGGCGGTTTCAATATTGTCGATCCGATTCCTCTCCCTCAGCTTGGCGATCGCGCTGCGTTTGCCGTGCCGGACGATTTGAAGCTCGGTGGTAACAGCTCGGCACCGGATCCGAGTGCCACATCGAGTCGACTGGAATCTCAAGGCAAGACTGATCCATCCGAGCAGGAGGCCAGCCCGATTCGTGCAAAATCCAGCGCCGATCCAGACAAAACCTGGAACGATTACTTCGCCTCGCTGCCTCGCGCTGGTGAAAAACGGGCCACTCAGGTATCACATCATCTCAACGCCGATATTCGTGCGACTGCCAAAGAATTGATGAACGCTCATAAGTTCAATGAAGCCTGCGCGCTGATCCATGCCGCACTGCGCTACGGCTACGTTCAACCCTGGATGTACGAAGCGCTGGCCATTGCGACGCAAGCCCAAGCGCCGGATGGCAAACCGACGAAAGATGTCGAACGCGCGCTGATGTCGGCGGTCGATCTCGCCCAAACCCCTAGCGACTTGATGCAAGTGGCTGTTTACATGGCGCGGATCGGCTTGGACCAGCGAGCCATCAAGCTGCTCCGTCAGGCTTCAGCGATTGAACCTTATCGGCATGAGCCATACATGCATGGGCTGAAAATTGCCGAGCGGATTGGAGATGTGAACGCAATTCAATGGGCGTGCCTGGGCGTATTGAGCCAGGCTTGGCCCAACGACAAGCAGGAAGTCGTCGATTTAGCCCGCTACTCGGCCAAGGCGCTGCTGGAGAAGCTTCGCAAAGAAGAACAGACGGAACAAGCGGACAGCTTCCAAAAATCGCTCGAAGCGTCGCTGGAGCGCGACTGTGTCATTCGTCTCACCTGGACCGGCGATGCCGATCTTGACTTGATTGTGGAAGAACCAACCGGAGCGCTATGCTCTTTCCGCAGTCCGCGCAGCGCCGGGGGTGGCCTCATGCTCGGTGACGTTTATTCGAAGATCCACCGCAAGAGCGATGAAGCCACTTCCGAGCTCTATGTATTGCCCAAGGGTTTCAGCGGACCATACCGCTTGCTCGTGCGTCGCGTGTGGGGGCAAGTGGCTACCGGCAAGGCGACCGTGGAATTGTATACGCACTACGGCGCTCCCAAGGCGAGTTTCCAGCGGATGCAGATTCCGGTGGGCGAAGGAGATGCCATCGTGAATTTCGAGTTGGCGGCTGGCCGTCGGATCGAACCGTTGTCGGAAGCGCAATTGGCGCAAGCCGTCGATCGGCAGCTTGGTGTGACCCGCGCCGTCTTGGCACAGCAGTTGGCCGCGCTCGACGATTCGTCTAATTCAGGCAGCAGCGGACCGCCTCCGAGCACTGGCCGAGTCGAAGAGCCTGTTGTGGCGCCGATTGGCGGCCACCGCCGAGCGCGTTTGCCGTTTGGCAACCCAAACGTCGTCGGCTACCAGCCGCAGATTACAACCTTGCCGGAAGGCGCGCAATTTCGCGCCACGGCTGTCATTTCTGCCGACCGGCGATATGTGCGAATCAGTTCGCTGCCGTTCTTCTCGACGATCGGCCAAGTGCAAACGTTCAATTTCGCCACCGGAGGATCTTCGACTTCGGGCGGTAACAACAACAATCCCTTTGGCGGTGGTGGTGGCGTCGGCGGCGGTGGCGGACTTGGCGGTGGCGGATTCTAACGCCGCGTCACCGCGTTTTCCAAGTCTTTGCGATCGCTGAAAAACGTCGCCGAACGTCTTGGTTGATCACCAAGGGTATTTCTCGTAGTGCATTGACCTCATCATCTGGCCCAAACGTGCTATCACAGCTATCGCCCGAGCGTTCGCATTGACGCGAGGCTGGCTAAATCGTACGCTTCGCACACTTATCTGCGCGCGATCGACGGCACGCCGTCGCTTACGCTGGCTATTCGGCAATCGGTTTGGTCGGCCTCATCTTCGCATTGCGGTTTTGTCGTGGATCGTATACCTAATCTGCTTTCCATCGTCGTCGTGGTGGTAAGCCTGATCGGCTGTCGAGGGTGGCAGGTCGCCGCTCCCACATCGTCGTCCGCCGCCAATCACCAGAGCCCGCTCAAACCCGTCGGGATGGCCGAAGATAGCTTTCGACTGGAAATTATCACGGTCATGTTTCCGCTGGGCGAAGAGGAGTTGAATACCGCGGCATGGTCGCAAATCGACGAGCAATCGCTTCCGCCAGAAACGCGGCGTTGCTTGGCAGACAACGGCTTTCGGGTCGGCATCATCACTGGGCAACTTCCCGCAGAGGTTGGCCGGTTGTTGACCGCCACTGAGCAACCCGCAACGCTTGCCGAAGCTGCCGCCAATTTTGCGCGAGCACCGGTGGTCAGCCGCCAATCCATGCAACTTCATTCCGGCTGGCACGGCGAGCTGGTGGCCTCCAGGATCTACGACGAAATTCCGCTGCTGATGCTGGAAAGAACTCGACGGCAAAGCGACGTTGTCGGACGACCGTATCGGCTTGCCCAAGGCATTTTCAACGTTGTGGCAACAGCGACCGGCGATCGCCGCGTGAAGTTGCAATTTACGCCGCAGCTCCACCATGGCGAGCCGCGGCAGGCGTTTGTCGTCGAATCTGAAGATGGCCAGCTTCGTCCGCAGCCGAGCAAACCCAAAGAGAACTTCGAAAATCTAGTATTTGAGACAACGCTTGGCCCCGAGCAAATGCTGGCGCTCACTAGTCTGCCGCAATGTTCCGGTACGCTTGGCCACTACTTCTTCACCGAGCGACAGACCAACGAGATGCAGCAGAAAATGATCATCGTGCGACTGGAACAAGCGAGGTACAGCGATTTGTTCAGCAACCAACCATTCGCTGGAGACTTACCGCTCTTTCGATAGCGCGAACGCTGCTAGAGTTTCAGCGTCCGCAGCCGCAGCGCGTTGGTAATTACCGATACCGAACTCATACTCATCGCCGCGGCAGCAATCATCGGGTCGAGCGACAAGTGCAGCCACGGATAGAGCGCACCGGCGGCAATCGGAATGCCCAGCGCGTTGTAGCCAAAGGCAAAGAACAAGTTCTGACGAATGTTGCGCATCGTTCCGCGGCTCAACCGGCGCGACTTGGCAATGCCGCGCAGGTCACCTTTCAGCAGCGTAATGTCAGCGCTTTCCATGGCAACATCGGTACCGGTTCCCAGGGCGATGCCGACGTGCGATTGGGCGAGCGCCGGGGCATCGTTAATGCCGTCGCCGGCCATCGCGACGACGTGACCCGCTGCTTGCAGTCGCTTGATGACACCGCCTTTTTCGTCGGGCGCAGATTCGGCGTAAAACTGGTCGATGCCGAGCTGCTCGGCAACAGCCTGGGCCGTGGTGCGGCTGTCGCCAGTGAGCATCACGATTTTGACGCCGTCCGCGTGGAGCAGTCGAATGGCCTCGGGCGTACTGGCCCTAATTGGATCGGCAACGCCCAATAGTCCAATCGCCGAGTCATTGACGACAACGAACATCACCGTTTGCCCTTCGCGCCGCAGTAATTCGGCGCGTTCGGCGAGCGATGGCGGCAACGCAATGTCCAAATTCGCCAGTAACACCGCGTTGCCCAGCGCCACAGCGCGGCCATCAATCTTACCAACCACTCCTTGCCCGGTGACCGACTGGAAATCGGTAACGGATGGCAATTGCAGATCGCGCTCCTTCGCGGCAGTCAAAATAGCAGCGGCTAGCGGATGCTCGCTGGAAATTTCCAAGGCAGCGGCTAACTGCAATCGTTGATCGGCTGCTTCTTGAGCCCAGCCTGCTGCGTGCTGTCCTGAAGCTTGAACCTCGCCTTTTGCGCCCTCCACCGTCACCAGCCGCGGCTTGCCTTCCGTCAGCGTCCCGGTCTTATCCACTACGAGTACGTCCACCCGCTCCATCACTTCGATTGCCTCGGCGTTTTTCACCAGCACGCCGGCCTGTGCACCACGACCGGTGGCGACCATAATCGACATCGGCGTTGCTAGTCCTAGCGCGCATGGGCAAGCGATAATGAGCACCGCCACCGCGTTGGTCAGGGCGATTGACAGGCTCGGCTCGGTGACGAATGTCAACCAAGCGATGAAGGTGATGATCGCCACGACAATGACCGCAGGGACGAACCATGCCGCGACCACATCGACCAGGCGCTGCACCGGCGCGCGGCTGCGCTGGGCCTCGGCGACCATTCGCACAATCTGTGCCAATAATGTTTCGCTGCCAACCCGCTCGGCGCGAATCACGAGCGACCCGGTGCCGTTGACGGTTCCCCCCACGACTTTGTCCCCCTGTTGTTTGGCGTTGGGAATCGGTTCGCCGGTGATCATCGACTCATCCACGTTGCTAGTGCCCTCGATCACTACGCCATCGACGGGCAGTTTCTCGCCCGGTCGTACGCGCAGTGTGTCGCCGGGTTGCACCTGCTCTAGCGGAACATCATGTTCGCTGCCATCCTCGCCGATGCGGCGAGCCGTTTTCGGCGCCAATCCTAAGAGCGCTCGGATGGCACTCGATGTCTGCCCGCGCGCCCGCAACTCAAGCACTTGCCCCAGCAGCACGAGCGCGATGATAACCGCGGCAGACTCGAAATAGACGTGAACCTGGGCCGCATGTCCTGCGGCGGCCGTGGTTACGGGAAAGAGCCGCGGCGCCAAGGTCGCCACAATGCTATAAAGATAGGCGGCTCCGGTTCCCATCGAGATCAGCGTGAACATGTTTGGCGAGCGGTGTACGACCGACTGCCAACCCCGAACGAAAAACGGCCAGCCGCACCACAGTACTACAGGAGTCGCCAAGATCAATTGCAGCCACCGCGAGATGCCCGCGTCGATCCAGTGTGCAATCGGCAGTCCAACCATTTCCCCCATCGTCAGCGCCATCAGCGGAACGCTAAGCGCCAACGAAATCCAAAACCGCCGCAACATATCGACCAGCTCCGGGCTGGCCGGATCTTCCACGGTCGTCGCTTGTGGTTCAAGCGCCATGCCGCAGATCGGGCAGCTTCCTGGCTCGTCACGCACAACTTGCGGATGCATCGGACAGACCCATTGGGTCACCGTCGTTGGCGCAGCGATTTGCTCCAATTCGAGGGCCATGCCACAAATAGGGCAGCTTCCCGGCGATGACTGCCGCACTTCGGGATCCATCGGGCAAATGTAGGTTCCATTGACATCCGAGGGCTTTCGGGTTGGCGGGATCTTTCCAGCATCGCTCGCGGAAGGCGGAGGGAGAATCGCGGTCAATGGCGGTTGATGATCGTGTCGTGCGCCGGGCTGGATGACCCCTAACGCCACGACCGGTGAACTTGCTGATGCAGGTTGCAGATATGCGTCGGGATTTGCCTGGAACTTCTTCAGGCAGCCAAGGTTGCAAAAATAATATGTCGTGTCACGATACTGCCACGATCCGGCGGAATTCGCCGGGTCGATCGACATGCCGCACACCGGGTCGCGCACTTTGGTTCCAGCGCGACGGGCACTATGTTCGTGACGCTCGTTCTCGTGGCCGTGCTGCGGTTGACCATTCATGGTTTCATCGATGTTATTCGAGCTAGCTGCTGGAGTAAGTCTTGGGCAGCACCGCTGTCAATGGCGTGCTGGGCTAGCTGCGCATTGGCGGACAGTGAGCATTGCTTTCCTACCACCCACAAAGCGGCGGCGGCATTGGCGACAACAATGTCGCGTGCCACCCCTCGGTCGCCAGACAGCACGCGTCGGATAATCGCCGCGCTTTGCTGGGCGTCTTCCACAGCCAATTCGTCGAGGGTGTTGGATGCAGACAAACCAAAGTCGGCTGCGGTCCAACGATGCTCCTTCTCTCCGCTTTCGGTCACTTCTGCGACCCATGTCGTACCGGCAATGGTCACTTCTCCCAAATTTCCCTCGCCGCTGACAACCGCGGAGCGCTTTGTTCCCAGCAATGCCAACGCTTGCGCCAACGTCTGGCGAAGTTCCGGTTTTCCAACACCCAGTAGCTGAAACGGAGCGCCAGCCGGATTGCACAGAGGGCCTAACAGATTGAAGATCGTCGGCACGCCAAGTCGCCGCCGCACTTCTCCCACACGTTTCATCGACGGGTGCATCATCGGCGCAAAGCAAAAGCAGATGCCAAGTTCGTGCAGGCAGCGCTCCACCGTCGCCACATCCGCCGCAATATTTACGCCCAATGCCGTTAGAACGTCAGCCGATCCGCTTCGACTTGTCACCGCGCGGTTCCCGTGTTTTGCGACCGGCACACCCGCGGCGGCAACGACCAGCGCCGCCGCAGTGCTGATGTTGAACAGCTTCGACCCCACGCCGCCAGTGCCGCAGGTGTCGATCACAATTTCGTGAGACGAGCGAATCCGCGTCATGTATCTGCGGAGCGAAACTGCTGCCCCCGCCAACTCCTCGACCGTTTCCCCTTTTGATCGCAACGCCATCAGCAGCAGGGCGATTTGCTCGTCGGGCAGTTCGCCGCGCATCACGGCATCCATCGTTGAGGTCATTTCCTGCTGGGACAGGTTTTGACCGCCAGAAAGTCGGCCTAGGACGGCAATCATGAGCAGCTCCAGGAGATTGAGAAGGTGTTTGTTAAACGCTAGCATCATGGAACCTGGGCCGTCTGGATACAATTGGGTTGGGGCAACATCTCGTTTTCAGGAGGCCGAGCCATGAGAGCACCAGCGCGAGCCAGGTACGATAGT
>JADZDJ010000156.1 GCA_020851115.1 Pirellulales bacterium | reverse complement strand
GTGCTGTCGGCCCAAGGGTTGACCTACTTCATCAAGGACGAGGTGCTGAAGATCACGACGAAAGAGCAGGCCGAGCAAGAACTCATCACCAAGGTCTACCCGGTCGGCGACTTGGTCATTCCCGTCCGCACATTCCAAACGAACAGCATGCTGGGCGGAGGCATGGCCGGCGGCATGATGGGCGGCGGCATGGGGATGGGTGGCGGCATGATGGGCGGCATGGGCATGGGAGGTATGGGTATGGGCGGCATGGGAGGCATGGGCATGGGAGGAATGAGAGGGTTTGGCGGTGGTGGATTCAACGTCGTCGATCCGCTGGCTTTGCAAAAATGACGGTGCAAAAAATGACGGTGAGCAAGTCGTAACCATCTCCCGCACCGGTTTCTGTTGGGCGGTCTCCCGCCGCGATCATCTGCATCCTCGATGGCCTCGACTTGGTGCTTCCAAGGTGTCCTCATTGAGGTGAACGCAATCAGTTTTACGCTGGCATATCGAGCCTCTCGGTGCATCGGTCTCCACACTATTGAGCGGTACGGCGAGCGCGCAGCGTTGGTGCGGTTGGGAATTCAAGGATGGACCGAATACGGCGGGGCCTACTTACGATGGGTACGACTGCCAATGAGCGGATTGTTGAAGACTGACGATTGTGCTGGCGATGGGGTGACCCTTGAATGGTCGCTAACCAATCATGGGATGTCCCGCGTGCGGGCAACGAGTGGAAACTCTGGCTTTTTCGCAACGCCAGCGGCTCGATGGCCGTCGGCGCGGAGGTGAATTTGCGCGGTTAACAAAGTCGCAATCATGATGTACAATGCCTTGCGTCCTACCGGGTGGTGTAACGGTAACACTAGGGATTTTGGTTCCCTCATTCAAGGTTCGAATCCTTGCCCGGTAGCTTCTTTTCTGGCCCAAAATTCGGGTCGTGGAACATTGCAGTCATCGCTGATGCTGGCCGATGTTTGCGATTCTCCCGATAAGCCAGACCATCTCCGCGTTTTTCCAACGCCATGAACGCGATGCTGGCCGTTTGCGAACGTGGACTTCTCGTCCAGCGGCCTCCGTTCAATTGCCCAAAAGAACCAAGGTAAACATTCACTCGCTAGAAGCGGAATTCTCGCGACCGAATCGCGACCCGCTACTTGCGTTTTATCCGCAGGATTCGCTGTCGACACCAGGGCGCGATTTTCAGAAAAAAATTTACGAGGAAAGGAAGATGGAAGAAACATGCGGTTTTTCCCGAGCGCTGCGCCGATTTTCGCGGAATTCGTTTCCGGTTCATTTCCGGGGGGGTGCGCAAAAAATCGGCGGGCGGAAGCGAAATGGATCGAGAATTTACGAGTGTTTTTGAGTTTTGAGGCGTGGCGAGGGTCGATGGAAAATAAGGGGGTGACTGCTGGCTGATGGATGTTTTTTGAATCGTGTGGGCGTCCATAGGCGAAATCATGCAGCGGTGCAGAGTGGGCATGGGGCAAGCCGTCGAGTGATAAGCCTTGAGCGAACTGCGACACGGCTTGGCGGTGGCCGTGGGCTGCCGAGTGCGGAGTGAATTGTCAAAGATCTTCGGCCGCGGCATGCTGTTCGGCACGGCGGGCCGCGCCAGCGATGGTGCTGGCCTGTTCATGTTATCGCATGTATAGGTTGCTGTCAAGAGGCGAGGGATTAGATATTTGGGATTAGGGCTGCTGGGGATCGGATCACGAAAGCACGGGATCACGACAGACTTAAGAGACCGCTTGCCCGGTGGCCCGTGATTTTCCAAGATCGGCTCGCGGACGGATGATTTCGGAGGCTTGATGGCTGGCCTGCGTGCCCCACTGGCCTATGCTACGCCTACGCCGTTGCCGCCGCTGTCCGAAAGTCCTGGGCTATCGCACTTCCGGGGTCGAATTGTCGTGTCGCCTCGTCCTTCAGTGGTGTCGTCGCTTCGCTCCCGGGCCACCGGCTAATTGCTTCGATCCTTTCAGGATCGCCTCCCTTCAATCCCGATACGGATCGCCGCCGTCATCCCCGCTCTCGTCGCACGAAGAGCAGCGCACGTGGGGAAGCTGGCTATTTACTCGTCGAGGAGGCCTGTTTTGCCGCCCGCGACTGGTCAGCAGAACGCCATTCATTCACGATCCGAGGCAACTCAGTGATGATTTCCTTGCCAAATAGAACCTCGTCGACAAATCCCATGTGCAGCATATCGACGATTCGACAAAGGTACGACTTGCCGCAACCCCACCACGTAAAATGGGAGTCTGTAAATAAGTAATGCTTAATGTCATCATCGAGGTCAGCGCGAAACTCCTCAATCTCCATTCCATCGAGCAATGTCTCGTAAACACCGTCAGCGATGCGGCTGCCAAACGTGGTAGTGTAGTAGTATTCCTTGATTTCCCAAATGGCAATCGGATTGACCGGCGAAGGATACGCACCGTCAACGCGGCGCGCAAGCGTTCGAAACGGCTCTCCATTTCGCGTAATCGTTGTCAATTTGAGCGGGTCAAAGTTGCATTTTGAACCGCCAAGGCCGTCCTCTATGATCATGCGGACCATGCATGTTAAAAATGCTTCTGCTTTCTTTTTTCCGGTTTGCTTGTTCTTCACAAACGGCCCGCTCGCTTTGTACTTTGCTTTGCACTTCTTAAATAATGCCGCCGACTCGTCGGCGTCCATCAGATTTCGACGAACTTCGTTATTCAGCACTTTAGCGCGATACTCGAAATATTCACACAGGAGTTGGCCGAAAGGCGTTGCAACATTTAATGAGTCGGCGACATGCGCGTCGCTTAAATCGAGGCCTCGGAGAGCATTGCGAATTAGAGGTAGGTCAATGATCTTGACCGTGCTTTTACGTGGTCCGCCATGTTTCTTGAAGTTTTTCGGAATCGGCAGCCCCTTCGGGACGGGAATGTACCCTGTGCCTTCCGTCGTGTATCCTACCGCTTGACTGATTGAGCGGACGTGCGCCCAGAAATTCGATGGTTGTTTTAGAAACCGAGGATCGGGTTTCATTTGCACACCCGATCCAGTTGGTTAAAAAACTCCTGTGGCGTAATTCCAACGGCCTTGCAAAGGGCGCGAAGTTCAAGAATGTCTAGACGGCGTTCCCCCGATTCATACTTACTGACAAAGGGTTGTGGCTGACCCAGGCGCTTCGCGAGATCGACTTGACGTAGACCTGCCTCCTCTCGAATCTTGCGCAGAAGTAAAAGCAGCGATTCCTGCTCTGAACGTCGTGTAGTCGTTGCCATTTTCACCAATGCTTGAAGTTCTGTACTAAAATGCTCCGTCACAATTTTGGTTCAAACCTAACACTGGTTGACTCGCATACCAAAATCGTATATATTGGAAGGGTCGATCTTTGATCGTCGCCTACCAACGAAACGGAATTTATGGCGCAAAAACAAGAAGTTTTGCTGTTTGACGATGCCCCCTACTGCGTCGATACGTTCAAGCTGCAGTTGTTGAAGTGGATTGGCAACAAGCAGCGTTTCGCGCGTGAAATCGCTTCCTATTTTCCCGTGAAGTTCGGAACTTATTTTGAACCCTTCCTGGGAAGCGGCGCAGTACTTGGGACTCTCGCGCCTAAATCGGCGATTGCTTCCGACTGCTTTCGTCCGTTGATCGAAATATGGCAAGCGCTTAGCTCTGAGCCGGAGGCCCTCGTGAGGTGGTACACCGAGCGGTGGATCCAAAGCGTAGAATTGGGCAAAAAACAAGTTTATGAATCCGTGCGGCAGGCCTATAATTGCCGGCCAAATGGGGCTGATTTAGTTTTTCTTTGCCGAGCTTGTTACGGTGGCGTAGTCCGATTTCGAAAGGCAGACGGCCACATGTCAACGCCGTGCGGCATCCATCGCCCTGTCTCGCCGGATAGTTTTGCAAACAGGGTTGCGGAGTGGCACCGGCGAACTGTCGGCACCGAATTCCTGAGAATGGAATATCAGGAAGCTCTGGAGATGGCCAAGCCGGGAGATTTGATCTACTGCGATCCTCCCTATACTCACTCGCAAGCAATCCTTTACGGCGCTCAGTCCTTTAGTCTGGCCGAGTTATTCAAAGCAATCGAACATTGCAAGCGCAGGGGTGTATTTGTCGCAGTAAGCATTGATGGAAGCAAACGATCGGGAAACCATGTATGTGACCTTCCAATACCTGATTCGTTGTTCGAGCGGGAAGTGTTTGTGGATTGCGGCCGATCAATGCTAAAACGCTTCCAAATGAACGGAAAGACACTTGAGCATGAAGTTGTTTCTGATCGCTTGCTTTTGACTTACTAACGAGTTTGCGCAATTGAGGTGCTGACGAATTGACTGACAGGGGAACTCCTTAAAATGAACCTTCAAGGAGCCCCTGATGAGCAAGAAACTATTGAATCGGAAATGCCCTGGCAATCTCTCGAAAGACACGATCTTGTCGCCGCCAAGTTCCGCAGAGCGCTCGAGCAAGAGCGGCTCGCAAGCACGTTTCTGTTCGTCGGGCCAGACGGGATCGGCAAACGGGCATTTGCAATTCGCCTAGCGCAATCGCTGCTCTGCCGGATGCGCGATGAAAAGCTGCTCGATCCGTGTGGACATTGCGCAGCCTGCTCGCAAGTATTGGCCGGCACACATCCCGACCTGATTTCGGTCAACAAGCCTGCCGGCAAGAGCGAAATTCCCGTCGGCATGCTCAAAGGGGACGACGATTACCCCGTCGAACAGTCGCTATTGTTCAACCTATCGATGCGGCCATTTTACGGCGGGCGCAAGATCGCGATTTTGGACGATGCCGATTCGCTCAACGCGGCGGGGGCGAATGCACTGCTGAAAACGCTCGAAGAGCCGCCGCCCCGAAGCGTCTTGATTTTGATCAGCGCCAGCGCCGATCGGCAGTTGCCGACGATTCGTTCGCGGGCGCAGATCGTTCGATTCAACCCGCTGCCGGTTGAGCTGGTGTCGCGGCTTTTAATGCAACGGGGCCTCGTGCAGACCGCCGACGAAGCCGATCGGTTGGCCGCATTTTCCGCGGGAAGCCTGACGCGCGCGGCCGAACTAGCCGACCCCGGCATATGGTCGTTTCGCGGGGAATTGCTGCAGTGGCTTTGCCAATCGCCGCTGCCGAGCATCGCGATGTCGCAAGCCACCATGAAATTTGTCGATGAAGCCGGGAAGGAAGCTCCGCTACGGCGCGCCCGGCTGCGGCTGGTGATCGGTTTTGCGTCCGATTTCTTTCGGCAACTGATGCGTGGTCTAAGCGGTCTGGCGATCGATGGAGATTCGGAATTGAAGTTGGCCGTCGAGCGCGCCGCGCTATCGAACGCCTGGAACGTCGAATCCGCCGCCGAATCGGCCGACCGCTGCTTGGAAGCCCTTGCGCATATCGATCGCAACGCGAATCAAAGCACGCTCATTGAGGCTTGGATGGATGATTTGCTGACATGGAGTAGGCCGCAGGAGGTAGGTAGCAGGAGGTGAGACGACATTGACGGGCCAGCAAGTAGCGCCGAAGAGCGTCGTTCCCGTGCGATACTCTTTCGCCGCCGCGTCGGGTTGGCGCGATTATTCGCCTTGCAGCGTCAGCACCAGCTTTCGCTTGCCGCCGCGATTGCGATGCTCGCACAGGTAGATCCCCTGCCATATGCCGAGGCACAACCTGCCGCGATTCACCGGCACGCTAATCGAACTGCCGATGAGCACCGCTTTGACGTGGGCCGGCATGTCGTCGGGGCCTTCGACGGTATGTTGTAACCGTTCACGGTCTCAAATTGCCGATGCGTCATTTTCGTGGATTTGGTACTGTCGGGCCATGGACGGGAAGGATCGACGCATTCGAGAGAAAGATCGCGAGATCTTGGAGTTGAAGTTGCTC
>JADZDJ010000155.1 GCA_020851115.1 Pirellulales bacterium | reverse complement strand
CTTGAAAGTTGCCCCCCTTTTGCCAAACCTCCTTCAGCAGAGCAAATTTTCCACCTACTTTCCAGACGCTCACACGTTTCCGACCATAGCAACTCCGGCTGCTGTTATGCACCGCATTGCAACTGTTGTGAATGCTGTCCGTTGTGGTACGTTCAAGTCGACGCACTATTCGTGACGCGCAATAACGCCTCGATAGATCAGCCAGTTGTGCTCGCCGATGATACTGGCAATACCGTCTTAGAGGGTGTTTCTTAATTGCTAGCATCGGTGTTGTCGGCTGGGCGGCCGGCAGAGGCGGTGGAGCATGAGCTGGATCATGGCGATTTGGATCGGCATTCCCACGCCCCGTAGGACGGCCGTAGGGTCGATGCATCCGATTTGCACGGCGGCTGCCAACGAGTTTGGCAGCCGCTGTTTTCATTTATCTCGCTAAATAGCCTTGCATGATTTTGGGAGCCTTTGATTCAGGCACTTCGGCGTCGGACGTACTCGTGTCGCCTGGACCCGTTGCCAGAGGTCAGCGTTCTTCTAGCGCCTCGTTGCGAGTAAAGCTCAACACATCAAACGTGGCGCGCAAACCTTGCGAGCCAGATGCAGCAATTCCGCCATCCATCACCGCAAATTCAATCTGTGTGTTGTCGAAGAACGCCTCTTGGATCGCCGTAAAGTTCGCGTCCGCCGTGTCCCAGACCATCTGGAACTCAATCGAAGCGTCTTTGAGCGTACCGATCGTGGCGCGCCACCCACTGTTGGCGCGGGTGGTGACATCGGCTTCGCCCTTCTCCAGACTGAGCGTGAGGTCTTTAACATTGGTCACCTCGACCCACGTGGGCGACGCATAGGTGCCGGTGTTGCGATATAGCTTCGCCTCGAGGCCTAGTCGATTGGGCATCGGTGTGTTCTCCTAACTCTTCACGCTGCCGGCCCACAGCGCCGGCAGGCGGTCTTGAATCTTCTCGAGCGCCGGCCCCATGAATGGCCGCTTGGGATAGTGTTGGCGTTTGTACCTTCCGCCGCGTTCGTGGGCTGAACCCGACTTGCCGACTTTTGATACTTCGGGGCCGATCACGACGCGTTGCTCACGCACCTCGACGGCATAAACGATTGCGCCACGAAGTTGGCCGCGCCGGGTTCGAGGTGGCTGGCCCGCCGGCGCGGCCGTTTTGCTGCGACGGATACTGCGCCGTGCGGTGAGTCGAATCGTTGCCCCGGCATGGCCCAGGCTTTTGAGCGTCCCTTGCTTCGCCTTGACCAAGACCCGTTTCGACTCATCCCGCACACGGACTGAGGTGCCGATCATTTGCTCCGCGACGAACGAGTCGCGCTCGACTTCTTTTGGGCTTCGCCCAAGCTCTCCAGCAAATCGATCAACTGCTGAAATCGCTCGTCATCCAAAAGCAACGGTTGGCCCGCCGCTTTGCGCTGTGCGCGAACATACATCAACAGCCACACGCCCACCGCCACGGCCACCGGCACTCCCACGCCCGTCGCGAGCGCCGTAAAAATCCCTCTCCCAAACGGGTTCGAACTCAGCAAGGGCGCACATGACTTGCTGTTCGGTGATCAGACGCCGGCCGAATGTAATGAGTTCCTCCTGCACTTCGGTGGCTCGGCGCTCCGCCATGCCAATGCGTTCTTGAAGATCCGCCAAACGAGAGCAACACATTGAGCACGAGCCGCCCCATCGACGTGGCGGTGTTAAACTGCTGCGTCACGCTGACAAACGAAACGCCGTGCTTCTCGAAGACCTCCATCATCCGGGCAAAATCGAGCAGGCTGCGACTGAGGCGGTCGACTTTGTAAACTACGACGCAGTCGACTCGGCCTGCTTCAATATCCGCCATCAACCGCTGTAATGCGGGGCGATCCATATTGCCGCCGGTGAATCCACCGTCGTCGTATTGATCCGGGACGCACGTCCAGCCAGCGTGTGTTTGGCTTTTGATATAGGCTTCGCCCGATTCCCGCTGGGCGTCGAGCGAATTAAATTCCTGGTCGAGGCCTTCTTCGGTGCTTTTGCGCGTATAAATTGCGCAACGGACCTGAGGGACGGAAGCATGACGGTTACGAATTGGCCGCATGGCTCACCTCCTTCCCTTTGCCCAGGCGGAAGAAATGGTAGCCGTTGCAATGCTGGCCCGTAATCGCCTTGGCCACGGCCGAGAGGGATTTGTAGTTAGCGCCGTCGAACTCAAAGCCGCCTTGCGGAAGAATTTTCACTTGCAACTGTCGGCCTTTGTACGTGCGGGTGATTATCGTGCCCGGCATTGGGAGACGCGTGTTTGCCCGCAAGGCCGTCGCGCCGTAGCAGGTCGGTCCCACGGTAAGACATGGCGATGAAGTCGTCTTTGGCGCTGAGATCCGCAGGTCGGCGTCGCGTGCCAGCTCCTTCGCCCGCTGCCGGGCACGTTCGGATAAGTCTCCTTCGGCCAGCGCTTGCAATCTCCAGGCGATTCGTTTCACCAGCCACGTCTTGTTATGGGCGTTGGTTGGTTCGCCAAAGGTGTCGGCGAAACGCGTTTGCAGCTCTTTGACGGTCATTTGTCGCAAGCCAGCGAGTTCTTTTTCGACATTCAGCTTCATTTTTCGCTCCTTGGTTTGAGTTCTCGAAACCGTTAACCCGTGTGGACAGTGAGCACAGGTTTTTCGGGAACCTCAAGGCATGGAGCGGTGGATTTTGCAGGATTTTGCCGGAATTCTTCCGCTGCCGGCGCACGCCGGGCGGCTTGGGCGTGAAGTCGCAAGATGCCTGTCGCCAAGATGCCGGCGATTTCGGCAAGACGAGCGTCGGGCGTGAGAAAGGTCTGGACGGCGAGAGGGCACATGGTCGCAATTCTCCGGTAAGCGGAAAAGTGCCCACAGCAACCTACGCCTGGCGTCTGGCCTGCCGTCTGGCCGGTGATGAATCGAGCGGGTACTTGTTAACTACTCCGATCCGGTTCGAAACGTCGGACGGCTTGCTCGAAATGCTGAAACTTTGACGTCAACCTTTGCACACGCTATGCATTATTCTTGCAATGTTCTCGATCTGTGCGATGGCTTCGGGCCAAAACTCATCTTTGATGCTGATCAGCCACGGATTGCCGTCCTGTTTTGCGTCATCGTACCATTTCCAATTCTCTTTTACGGCCTGCTTTAGAAACGCCTCGCGCCCTTCGGCTGGCCATTCATAACCCTGGTGCAGTGCGGAATTCCGGTAGGCGAAAATTGCCTCTAACATGGACCACGACTCTTTCGAGATCTTAGTGGACTGCCCGAGGGCTTTGAGCAATTGCCGGAACCCAGCAACAATATTTGTATCCGGATCGTCCTTTCTGCGAGCCAAAAGCGACGGATTCCAAAAATCATCGTCGCTAAGATTTGAGCGATGGTGGGCGTTAGCTCCGCTAGGTTTAGTAAAATGTTGGCGCAGCCGCGCTGCGATTCGGTGCATCAATGTTTCAGCAAGCGAGGCAACTGCGCCGATCTCGGCCTGACTACAGGCGACTTCCATAAACGCCAAAGATTGCGAGCAGTCCGCGTACTGCTCGCCAGTTTCATCCCAAGCAAGCGATTGCTCAACGACGGTCGACAATCGCTCACGTTCGGCGCGTAATACCTTCAAAAGGTCTTGAATTACGCAAAGCGTGAATGCCAAGTCCCAAGAGGCAAGCGGGCCTCCCGTAAGTCGCTCAAACCAATCTTCGCTGATTGCCGGTTCGGACATTGGGCCGCTCAAATTCCCTGTCTGAGGGGAAATACTACTGGATTTGGATTGCGATTGATTCCACCACCCGCGAATCATCTCAATGAATCGCCGAAAGACGGTTAGGAGCCGGGCGAGGCGACCATCTGACTGGCACGAATGTTGTCGTCCTGGCATGCAATAAGCCCCCTTATTTTGTGAAACGGCGATGTGATTCCAAGAATGCAGGATTGTTGGGCCGGGTATCCAGCCCCGTCCCGAACCCTTCAAATTGACGCCGCCCGCTCGGTTCCCAAGCTGCATGACACCGAAGGCGAGAATATCCCATTTGCATCTTGGATCACGGTAAATACACTCTGAATAGGATCCTACTCCTTCTAATGGCTGGTTTTGCGGCGAAATATCGGTGGAGTGGGGCCCAATTAGAATTCATCGGAGGAAGATTCAGCCAGATATTACTCTTTCGCAACAAGCACGCCCGAAAACATGGCCAAAAGACTCTCACGCAATGCGCCCGTGCCCATGCGGCAGCGGAAAGAAGTACAAACACTGCTGCATCCGGAAAGGCTTCGATTGGATGGAGGCAGAAGACGGAGAGATTTTCCAGAGTTTTCAGTTGTCGGACGAGACGACTGCTGCCCTTGAGGAACTCCGCCAAGCACAAATCGATCGCCTTGGATACGAACCCGAGTATATCTTCGAGGGCGCGCCTCCCTTGGAACTCATCGAGCACTGGACTGTCGAGGCCATGAAGAAGGGAGGCGTTGAACCGGCGCTGATCTATGCCTATGAGAAAACGAACGGTTTGATGCTGAATGAGCACAACCAGAACATGGTGCCCGATTCGGACATTGCGGAGTGGGAAGCGGCCATTGACGAGTACGAACGAACTACGGGCAAAACGGCGTCACGAAGGCGTTTGAACGACCGCGATTTTCGGGCCGTAATGCGTCACGGCCCGAAAGATAAGCCAGCACCTCAATTCGTTGAACGACTACCTCTTAGGCCACCGTTTGAACAAGATGAATGGGGCAAGAAGCATTGGTCAGACCTCCGCGATGATCCAGCGTGTTTCGAGTATTTTCAAGAATGCCTCGCGGAAATCACACGCAGAGGGCGAGCTGAAACCTATCTCGATATGTTTCTGCTAATGACTAAAATTGGTGACGGGCCGCGCACCGGCCAGGACCTCGATCGATTGCTGCACGAGGCGCGCCAGGAAAAGTTTACCACCAGTCAGTTGAAATACTCGCTGAAAACCATTGAAAAAACCTATCAACCTGGAGTATCGATCCCAACTGCGGCAGCGGCTTTTGAATTCTTGGCGTTTGTCGGCAATTTCATGACCGCTTATGCGGAGCATGAGGGAATTGCCGCCGAACTTGATGAGATCTTGCAGCAAATCCACCGATTGACTGTGCTAGCGTTCGTGAGCGCTGTCAACGCGGAGTTGGGGGTTGACAGGGATATCTGGAAAAAGTGATTTGCGAGAACGAATCCCTCGGCATTTGATCCGGCCACATTGGACAGTTCTCAGCAGATAATGACTGTTAACCGCCGGGGGAAGTCATCACAGAGACTCAGAGAGTTCTCGCTCGAAATTCTGGGGTACGGTCGGAACCTTGAAGGTTTCGATCGAACCTTGGTTGTCTCTCTACGAACCGAAAGTTTGCGTCAGCTCGCCGGTTCTTTGAAAAAACTGCGATAGCAGGGCCAAAAACGCAAAACGCCTGCCGGCCGATCTCTCGGCGGCAGGCGTTAACTGCTGTGGTGTGTCGTTTCGTGGAAAAACGACAAGCTCCCCGAGTAGGACTCGAA
This sequence comes from Pirellulales bacterium, assembly GCA_020851115.1. GTDB lineage: Bacteria > Planctomycetota > Planctomycetia > Pirellulales > JADZDJ01 > JADZDJ01. Next base: position 14,407 of record JADZDJ010000155.1, on the reverse strand, counting down.
CCTACGACCCAGCGGTTAACAGCCGCTTGCTCTACCAACTGAGCTATCGGGGAATGTCGGAGCATGCAGCATCTCTTGGTTCAAGCACCAACCGAAGTGAACCAATTTTGCGCAACCGGACGCCCTGTTGGCGCCTGTCCGACGCATTTTTTATCGGCTTTGAAGCTCCGACTACTCAAATGTTCGTCGAGCGGCCGACGGCTGTCAACTCCCTATCTTTGCAAAGCCTTGGCAAACGCTGTTTCAACGCAGCGCGGCTGGGAGAACCGCCACAACGGGAAGCAAGTGCTGGAAACAAAGAAAAATGGCTCCTCCGCGACATTCGCAATCCACACTTTGCAATTGCAATCGCCAAAAATCATCGCGAATTATCGTACGAGCACCTCTTCAGACTGGAGGCCGCAGCCGACTGCTCAAACCGCTTTCCAACTCGGGCCGGTAGTCCTGCGAAAGCAGCAGAAAGGCTCAGCCCGCACCAGCGGTCGACGCGCACCCAAGCAAAGAAGTGATTGCGACCCCCTTTCCACTCTTACGCTTTTTGGTTGCGGCTGTAGGCCGTATTAGGAAACAACAGAGCACCTCGTCGTGATGCTCGATTGCCTGTAGAATCTCTTTATGACTGAATCGGACGATGAGCTTTACCAGGAGCGGATTCTCGATCATTACGAGCAGCCGTATCATCTCGGGCATTGCCCGAGATGTTCGCATGCGCACGAAGATGACAATCCACTATGCGGCGACGTGGTACGGGTCGAACTCGCTTTGGAGGATGGCAAGATTGCAGACGCTTGGTTCAGCGGAGAAGGTTGCTGTATCAGCCAGGCGGCAGCGTCGATGTTGATGCGGGAAATCGAAGGCAAGCCGCTGGCGGAAGTCAAAAAGATGAGTGGCGAAGACATGCTGCGGCTATTCGGCGCCCGGCTGACGCCAAACCGTCAAAAGTGCTGTTTGCTAAGTTGGCGTGTGCTGCAGAGTGCATTATTTTCGCCGGTTGAGAGTCCAGTGAACACAGACAATCACTGATGATAACCGATAAATTCGGCTGGTTTTTTCTGAATCCATCTGTGTTTCCTAATCACTGATTCCCATGCCCTCTACTGCACACGAAAACGTTGCGATGGATTTGGAACGTCTACGGGCAGATTTTCCGATCTTGTCGCATCGACGGCCAGATGGCAAGCCGCTGATCTATCTAGACAATGCCGCGACGACCGAACGGCCGCGACAAGTGATCGAATCGCTGGTCGATGTTTACGAACAAAAGTACGCCAACGTGCATCGCGGCATCCATTGGCTCAGCGATCAAACGACCGATCTTTACGAAGAAGCACGAGAGAAAATCCGCGCATTCGTGAATGCGCCGGCCCGCGAGGAAGTTATCTTCACGGATGGCACCACGGAGAGCATCAACCTGGTGGCCCGTAGTTGGGGCGATACACAGTTGAAACCCGGCGATGAGATTTTGCTTTCGCTGTTGGAACATCATTCGAACATTGTGCCGTGGCAACAAGCGGCAGCCCGAACCGGCGCGGCAGTGCGATGGATTCCGATTACCGACGACGGCCGCTTGCGCATGGATTCACTCGACGAGTTGCTCACTCGCAAGACAAAGGTCGTCGCCATTACGGCTGTTTCGAATGTGCTAGGCACCATCAATCCGCTCGAAGAGATCATCCGCCGCGCACACGACTGCGGCGCGGTTGTCTTGGTGGATGCCGCGCAGAGTGCGCCCCATTTGCCGCTCGACGTGCAATCGCTGCGCGCCGATTTCGTCGCGTTTAGCGGTCACAAGATGCTCGCCCCCAGCGGCGTCGGCGTGCTATGGGGGCGGCGCGAGTTGCTCGAAGCGATGCCGCCGTTTCTTGGCGGCGGGAGCATGATCCGCCGCGTGCGAATCGACGGTTTTGAACCTGCGGAGTTGCCCGCGAAATTCGAAGCCGGCACGCCGCCGATCGTGCCTGCCATCGGTTTTGGCGCGGCCATCGACTATCTCCAACAGATCGGCCTACAAGCCATTGCTGCGCACGAGCATACGCTCACGCTGCGAGCGCATGACGCGCTGGGAGAAGTTGGCGGTGTTCACCTGCTCGGCCCGTCGCCGGAGCACAAGTCGGGCATCGTCAGTTTTATCGTTGACGGCATCCACGCCCACGACATTGCCCAGCTTTTGGACCGCCACGGCATTGCCGTCCGAGCGGGACACCACTGCGCAATGCCGCTGCACCAGAGGCTGGGGCTTGTCGCTACGTCGCGCGCTAGCTTCTATTTTTACAACACTCTAGCGGAAGTCGATGCGCTGGCCGCTGCGCTGCGAGACGCGAAACGCATCTTTCGAAAGGGGTGAGGAATTCTCTAAGCGGTCAACACAGAATCGCTTTGGAGTTTGTCATCCTGTCGTATATTTGAACACGACGCGTCGCGGCGCGCTCGATGCGCAACCCTCCTGAAGATCAAGTACTCGAATGCCGACGGCCAGCAGGCTCCTTGCCCTCATTGCGGAGCCAACGATCGAATGTAGTTCAGTTTTCAAAATCGTCAATCAGTGCGTACGCTTGATGGTCGACTTGGAATTGCAAGTGCTGGCCCGCGAAAGCCGTGTGTGGGCAGGTTCGTGTGTCGCTGAATACAGAGCGATCCATGATAGCTCATTCCACCGTCACGCTCTTCGCCAAGTTTCGCGGCTTATCGACGTCGCAGCCGCGGAGCACCGCAATGTGATAGGCTAGCAATTGCAGCGGTATCGCCGTGATGATCGGTTGCAGAAAATCTTCCACATCGGGCACGTGGATTACGTCGTCGGCCAGCTGAGCCACGCGAGTATCCCCTTCGCTCATGATGGCGATCACGGGGCCGCCGCGGGCTTTGATTTCTTCGAGGTTCGACATCACTTTTTCGTACACCTGCCCGTGTGGAATCAAGAATACACTCGGCGTGTGTTCATCGACCAGCGCGATAGGCCCGTGCTTCATTTCGGCCGACGGATAGCCTTCTGCGTGAATGTAACTGATTTCTTTGAGTTTGAGCGCGCCTTCCAATGCCGTTGGGAAGTTGTATTGCCGCCCGAGATACAGGAAGTTGGTGCAGTGAGCGTATTTGCCAGCGATCTCGCGGACGTGATTGTTGCACTCTAAGGCTTGGCGAACTGCGTCGGGCAGTTGCTGTATTTGATCGATGATCCGCTGGCCGGCGCTGTAACTCAAATGCCGCAGCCGGCCGAAGTAGAGGGCAAGCATCGCCAGCGTCAGGCACTGCGATGTAAACGCTTTGGTCGAAGCCACGCCGATCTCCGGCCCGGCGTGCAAATAGATGCCGCCGTCGGCTTCTTGCGCAATGGTGCTGCCGACGACGTTGCAAATCGCCAACGTTGGATGCCCCTTGCGTTTGACTTCCCGCAGCGCCGCCAGCGTGTCGGCCGTTTCGCCACTTTGGGTAATTGCAAACAGCAGAGTGTCTCGGTCGATGGGTGGATTACGGTAGCGCAGTTCGCTGGCATATTCGACTTCCACCGGAATGCGGGCAAATTCTTCGATCAGATATTCGCCGACCAGCGCCGCATGCCAACTGGTGCCGCATGCGGTGAGAATGATGCGATTCACTTGTCGCAATTGCTGTGGCGTCAAGTTCAACCCACCGAAGACGGTCGTGGCTTCTTCGTTATCAAGCCGACCGCGCGTGGCGTTTTGCAAAGTTTCCGGCTGCTCGAAGATTTCCTTAAGCATGTAATGTGGATAGCCGTTCAACTCGACGGCACCGGAGTCGATCTCCAAATCGCGAACTCGATGGGCCACCGCGCCTTGATCACGATGAATCACGTGCAGCGTATCGGCGGTGACAACGGCGACTTCGTGATCGGCCAAATACACGATTTGCTTCGTGTGGCCCACCAGCGGTGATGCATCGCTGGCAACGAAATGCTCCCCCTCGCCGACGCCGACAACCAGCGGACTGCCGAGTCGGGCGGCAATTAAAACCTCGGGGTATTCGCGAAACAGAATCGCCAAGCCATACGTGCCCCGCAGTTGCATCAGTGCCTCTTGCACGGCGCGAACCAAGCAGTCGTGCGGCTGGCTGTCGCATCGACCGCGTTGTTGCTCCAAGCATCGTGCGACTAGGTGTCCGATGATTTCGCTATCGGTGGCGCTGCGAAAGATGTAACCTTCGCTCTCGAGTTCTTCTTTCAGTGCGCGAAAATTTTCAATGACGCCATTATGGACGACGGCAAGCACTTGTTCGCCGCCGACATGTGGGTGAGCATTCTGATCGTTCGGCGCCCCGTGCGTAGCCCACCGCGTGTGGCCAACGCCAATCGTTCCCTCGGCGACCGTGTCGGCCAGCTTTTGCTCCAACAAGTCGATTCGCCCAGCCGTCTTGACCAGACAAAACTTGCCGGACGGTGTGATCGTCACAACCCCCGAGCTGTCGTACCCGCGATACTCGAGCCGGTGCAAACCTTCGATCAAAAAATCGACTGCCTGACGATGGCCGACATAACCGACGATACCGCACATGGGATCAAACTCCGTAGGGAGAAGAACGAGTAGTAAAACGAGCCTATTAGGATATTCTAACTTGCGGATCGAGAAAATCGTTGAGTTGCGATTTTATGCCGCAAATAGGCTGATCTGGTCAAAAAACGAGGATTTGATTAGACCTACCGCAATGGGAAATTCCAAGGAGGAGAACAATGTCGAACAATTCAGTCAACCAAGCGATCGATAGGCCCCTCGGCGGGCGGCGTGGTGAATTCGGGCAATGCCATGCCCCTGCCGCGACTAGCTACATCGTAATACCCGCCCGTTTGGCTTCCACTCGATTGCCCAAGAAACTGTTGCTAGCGGAAACCGGCAAGCCGCTGATTCAACATACCTACGAGGCGGCCCAACAAGCGACCCGGCCGATTGGCGTTTGCGTCGCCGCCGATTGCGACGAAATCGTCGAGACCGTAAGGAGCTTCGGCGGTGAAGTTTACTTAACTAGCCCGAACTGTGCGAGCGGAACTGATCGAATTGCCGAAATGGCGCGGTTACTCGGCGAGGTGGATATTCTGGTCAACGTCCAAGGAGACGAGCCGGAGTTGTCGGGCGACGCGATCGACTTGGTTGTCGAACTGTTGGAGCAGCACCCCGAGGCATCGATGGCCACGCTGGCTACGCCGATTCGCACGCAGGAAAAGCTTCACGACCCCGCATGCGTGAAGGTTGTTGTTGCTGAAAACCGCCTGTCCAAAGCCAATCACCGACACTGCGTCCATTGCGCCCTCTATTTCAGCCGCGCTGCAATTCCACACGCACGCGAGTGGAACGATGAGCTGTTGACGGCTGAGCCACCGCACTTTTACCAGCATCTCGGTCTATACGCTTATCGAAGTGATTTCCTACAACGGTTCGCCGTCCTACCGCGGACGCCGCTGGAAAAACTTGAGAATCTGGAACAGCTTCGCGCGCTCGAAACCGGCCATCGGATTCTCGTCGGTATCGTCGACGAACCGACCATCGGAATCGATACGCCCGCGGACTACGTTGCCTTTGTACAACGCCAGCTAGCGCGATAAGCGGTTCTCTGGGTTGGCAAGCACACGGCGCCATTTTCTGCGATTGGATAACCCATTCTTCCCATTTTTCGCCCAACCGCTAAAATTGACCAGATGGCTAATCGCGACAACCACTATGAGGCCGCTTTTGAAGAATATCTGCGTGTGAGGCAGGTGCCTTATGTAGCCGTCGACGAATCGAGACGTGCGTTGCTGGGAGATGTATCGCTCAAGAGTCTCGATTTTCTCGTATCTCCCGCCGCAGGACCAGCATGGCTGGTGGATGTCAAAGGCCGGCGATTTCCGTCGGGAGGCCAAAACAAGCAATACTGGCGAAATTGGTCGACGGCCGACGATTTACGGAGTCTGGCCGCCTGGCAAACGCTGCTGGGGCTGCGGGCACAAGGTTTATTTGTGTTTGCTTATGAAATCGTCGCTGATCGCGCTCCATTGCCGCTCCATCAACTGTTTGCCTTTCGCGACCGCTTGTATGGCTTTGTCGGCGTGCGACTGAGCGACTATCAAGCCCATGCGCGGCCACTTTCGGCGGCGTGGAACACGGTTTCTATGCCGACGGCCAAGTTTCGCGAAATGGCCGCGCCAGTCGATGACTACTTTCACGCCGCTCCCCCTGACTCGCTGGCACATGCGCATGCTGCTCCGAGCACGTGCTGGGATGACTGCCTGAACAATGGCGAAGCCCCGAGTCGTAGTCACCTTGTTACCCTGGATTAACAAAGGCTCGATAGGCCATTTCTTGTCGAGGCGTTCGCGGCAACTTATACTTGGTTTCATAAGCGTTTACCGCGGTTTATCTTCCCGTGGCCTGTCGATGTCAAAGACCGGTCACCCTTCGCTGGCCCTCACGGAGGCCCCGAATGAACTCTGCTCGATCTTGGCTGTTGGTATTAACGGGCCTGCTGCTATCGGCGCTTTGGACGCTGGCGGAGGAGCCGGTCGACGGGCCCACTGAGCCAGCTCAGCCAGCTGCCCAGTCCAAGGACGACGCAAAAGCCGCAGAGCCGCAGAGCCAGGAAATTGGCCCTTCGTCAAAGCGACAATCTTCGCAGCAAGCCACGTCGGATGACGACTACTATGAATTCTACCGCACCCTGGCCGATACGATCGATCAGGTCGAGCGAAACTATGTGAAGCCTGTCGATCGCCGCGAACTGATGGAAGCGGCCATCCGTGGCGTGATTTCCAAGCTCGATCCCTATTCGGGTTTCATCGATCGCGAAGAGATGCAAGGGTTTCGCACGTCCGTCGAAAGCCAGTTTAGCGGGATCGGCATTCAGATCACCGTGGACAATGGCCAATTGAAAGTGAGCAGTCCCTTGGTGGGCACGCCGGCCTATCAAGCAGGTGTGCAGGCGGGAGACCGCATCTTGCGGATCGAAGGCGAATCGACCAGAGAGATGACCCTCGATCAAGCGGTAAAAAAACTGAAAGGCGATGCCGGCACTTCAGTGACGCTGTCGGTGGAGCACTCGCTCACCGGCCGCATCGAGACGTTTACGATCAAGCGGGAGCAAATCCACGTTCAAACGGTGTTGGGAGACCATCGACAGGTCGACGATTCATGGGATTATCTTCTCGATGCAGAAAAACGGATCGGTTATATCCGCATCACCGCCTTCAGCCGCGATACGGCGGGGGAGTTGCGAAAAGCGCTGGAGAATTTGGAGCAACGCAAGCTGCGAGGATTGATCTTGGATTTGCGATTCAATCCGGGTGGGCTATTGACCTCGGCAATTGAGACGGCCGACCTGTTCATCGGCGAGGGGCGAATTGTCAGCACCGCGGGGCGCAACACCGAAGAGCGCGTTTGGGATGCGGTGAAGCCGGGCACCTTCGAAGGCTTTCCTATGGTCGTGCTGGTGAACCACTACAGCGCCAGCGCCAGCGAAATCGTCTCGGCTTGCTTGCAAGATCACCACCGCGCGGTTGTGATTGGAGAGCGCACTTGGGGAAAAGGGAGCGTACAAAACGTCATCGAACTGGAATCGGGTAAGAGCGCGCTTAAGCTGACGACCGCCAGTTATGCCCGCCCCAATGGTCACAACATCCATCGCTTCCCCGATGCGAAAGATAGCGACGAATGGGGCGTGAAGCCTAATGATGGCATGGAAGTGCGGCTCAGTTCGGAAGAAATGTCGCGCCTGCTCTCAGACCGTCGTCGCCGCGATATCGTCGAAGCAAAGTCGGCGGAGCCGAGGAAGTCGACAAGCGGCAAATTAAAGGCCGATGAAAGCGCCAACGAAAAGGTTGGCGATGTCGAAAAGGGCACAGCAAAGTCTGGTGTTAGCTTGCCGGAAAGTTCCAAAAAAATCGACCAACAAGAATCGGAACAGTTCCGCGAGCGATTCCTCGACCGGCAATTGCAAAAAGCGATCGAATACCTGTCGTCCGAATTAACGCGTACAAAGTAGATCTCATATAGAAATCCTAGGCGGGGAACGACACCAGATTCGCCGAGAACTGCCGCACAGCGGGCACCTCGCACCATCTGAATAGCGCTCGGCGAATTCTGCAATGAAATTGCTCGCCATCGAAACTACCTGCGACGAAACGGCGGCCGCGGTGATTGCCGAGCCGCTGACGGTGCTTTCGTCCGTCGTCGCCTCTCAGGATGAGTTGCACAAAAAATTCGGCGGCGTGGTGCCTGAGATTGCCTCGCGAGCCCATGTCGAACGCATCTTGCCGGTCATCGATGAAGCGTTGCGACAGGCCGAGACGATGCTAACTGAGTTAGACGCCATCGCGGTGGCCACGTCGCCGGGGCTGGCTGGCTCGTTGATCGTCGGTCTATCGGCCGCCAAGGCGCTATGTTTGGCGACTGGCAAGCCGTTGGTGGCAATCGATCATTTGCAGGCACACATCTATTCGTGCAAACTTGCCGGGGCGATAGATTTGTTTCCATGCGTCGGGCTGGTCGTCAGCGGCGGGCACACCAGCCTTTATCGTTGTGACAACGCCATTGAATTTGCGCTACTCGGCGGCACGATCGATGACGCCGCCGGAGAAGCGTTCGATAAGATCGCCAGCTTGCTTGGCCTGTCGTATCCGGGTGGGCCTTCAATCGAGCAAGTCGCGGCTGGTGGAAATCCCCAGCAGTACCGATTGCCAAGGTCATTCATTCACGAACACGATCGTATTGCTTTCAGCTTTAGTGGTCTGAAAACGGCCGTACGGTATCAAGTTGCGCCGCCCGGCGAAATGCCTCGGCCAGAATCGCTCTCTGCCCAACAACTTGCCGATTTGGCGGCGAGTTTTCAGGAATCGGTGATCGATTGCCTGGTCGAAAAATCGCTAGACGCATTGAAAATGACGAGGCTGAAAACACTGGCCATCGGCGGCGGTGTGGCGGCAAATGCCCGGTTCCGCGCGCGAATTGAAGCCGAGTGCAAAAAAGCAGGAGTCCGCGTCTTCATCGCCCCGCGCGGACTTTGCACCGACAATGCCGCGATGGGTGCCATTGCGATCGAGCGACTCCACGCTGGATTGATCGAGCCACTAACACTCGACGTTCGGCCAGGGCTGGTACGCTGACTCTCACAATTGCAAAACAAGCCCCACTCGGATGAATCCGGCGGTGCAAGATGCAGTACAGATGCGCAACGCTTGAATTCCTTCCGCGCGGAACGCGGCAGGCCCGACGTCCATTATCGCGGGCCTGTAAACTTTTGCCTCCTCGCCGCTGTCCGAAAGTCCTGGGCTATCGCAAACAACGTTTGATGATCCCACCCGGCCTGGTCGATCAAGTGCTGCAAGTTCATGCGATCCTGATCGTGACGGTAGGCGATCGATTCGCTATTCTTGCGGTCCAAGTCGGAAATCAGCCCCAAAACAAATCCAGACCATGATCCACCTGCTCGGTCCGCCACAAGCGATTGGTGAACGGTTGAATGAACGCCACCAACCGCTCCAGCGTGCCGCGCAACCAACCCGCATCGACCTCGGCCTCCGCCAACAAGTCTTCCTTGCGAAGCTTAAAACGACGATCCATCGCAACGGCTCCTTCCTTCGCTTCCTTGCGAATGGAAGATTCAATACCACAATCAGTTCCGTCAGGTCAATTGATCTCGAACAGTAGAACTACTCTCTGTTGTTAAATTTGACTTTGGCCTAGCGGGCGCGCTGCATTTTCCTTGATTTCTCGATTTGTGATTCATCCTCGTCAAACGCTGGAACTACAATGAAACGCATCATCCTCGCCATCGACATTGGCAACACTCGCATCAAGCTAGGTCTATTCGACTTGCCGGCAACACAGACCGGCATCGCGACCCCCAGCCAAACTCTTGCGATTCCGCTGCAAGACTGGAATGAATTGGAATTACAAGACTGGCTAGCCGACGTGCCCGCTTCAACAGAAGCATGGATCGCCAGCGTCAACCGCGGCGGAGTCGACCGTCTCACCGCATGGCTCGCAACTTCCCATCCCGCGATCAAACTTCGCCAGCTTTCGCATCTTGATTTGCCGATCGAGGTCGATTTGGCCAACCCAGAACATGTCGGTATCGATCGCCTGTCAGGGGCCGTGGCCGCCAACCGACTGCGAGCACCCGCACGCTCGGCAATCACCATCCACGTCGGCACCGCGATCACGGTCAATCAAATCACGGCCGAGGGCGTATTCCGTGGTGGAGCGATCGCCCCGGGTATCAGCATTTCCGCCAGGGCTCTTGATGAGTTTACCGACTTATTGCCCTATATTCCTCTCGAAGAACTAGACGGACCAATTCCGGCCCTTGGCACAAACACATTGGCGGCCATCCACAGCGGCCTGTTTTGGGGCGCGATCGGCGTGATACGGGAGCTGGCCGCGAGGCTCTCCGAGCCTTTCGACGTCAAACCCGATGTCTTCATGACCGGCGGAACTGCAGCGGCTGTTGCAAGACTAGTTGATCCTTCGGCCCAGTACATCGATCATTTGGTGCTGAGCGGTATTGCGTTGGCCATTCCTACGTAAGGATTTAGACCGAAATAACTTTCCGATGCTGATAGGGCTTCGTTGTGCGCAGGTCTCGCAACCAAGCACAACCTCGATAGTGGGTCTGCGTTCGTACCATTCGATGATCGTGCTCGACTCGTCGACGATCGTCTCTGGCTCGAAGGTGTAGAGCACCCAACGAAGCGGCGTTACGCCCATCGGCGGCTCAGTTTCACGCAGTTCGATTTCCCTGCCTACGTAACTGGGCTTTCAATGCAAAAATGGCAAGCCGCAAGACAAATCAATAGCTGCTGCATTTCCCACCTGGAGATCGTAACGCTCAAATATGCTGCCCCATAGTCTCTGGCAGCCCTCCCAGTTCCTGCAACTTACCAATTTGCAACTGCCGTTTCAGCCGACACCGCCGAATTGACCCTTTTGAACGCTACAACTGGCGAAAGTTTCTAAAGTCGGCCTCTCGATTCACTCGAAACTAACAATCGGAAGGCTTGTTCTGCCATGACGCCAGAGCGAAGGCTTTGAGGATGACAGGACAAGTTGCAGGGGGGACCTGCCCAATGATGCCCGCTCATGGATTTCGCCGGACCTTCAGAGGTCGGCGGGCATTCTGCATGCTCTCCCATTGCGCTGCCTTCTGCCGAGCGTAGGGATTGGATCGAGCGAATCGAGATGATCGAACCGTGTGTTCACCATCTTACGGATTTTCGCCCAGTTCTGAATGCCCGGATGCCGATGTCTCTCCAAAGGAGGCGCGGATCAGAGGGAGCTGAGCCACAGCCAACGTAGAAGCGAAAACAACAGCCTCGACCCAGAGTTTGTAGTTCAATTGGTCGCCCCCACGGCCGGTTGATCGTCGGCCAGGCCGATCTGCAAACACGAGGCGCCAGCGCTGCCGAAGCGGCAATCCCGCTCGCGGCGGCTGTTCCAAACCAAGCGAGAGTTAAAGGGAGAGCCTGCGATGAAGGTTTTTACAACCGGTCAGGTGGCCAAGATCTGTAAAGTGGCCCCGCGCACGGTCAGCAAGTGGTTCGACTCCGGACGCCTCCGAGGCTACCGGATTCCTGGTTCGCAAGACCGCCGTATTCCCCGCGAATACTTGATCAAGTTCCTCAAAGAGCACGGCATGCCCCTGGGCGAATTGGAAGACGAGGCCATGGCGAAAGTCCTGGTCGTCGGCCAAGATCAAGTGCTCATCGAAAATCTGAAACGTAACCTGCCGATCGACAAGTCTTTCAAGGTTTCAACGGCCGCCAGTGGTTTTGAAGCTGGCATTCAAGCCGAAAGTTTTCATCCCGATTGCATCGTAGTCGATTTCTCGATCGGTCGCGTTGAAGCGCTGCAAATTTGCCAGAATCTCCGCCGCAACCCACATTACGGCGAAGTGATTCTGATTGCTTTGTTGCCCGACGACGGCAACTCGATCAGTTTTGACCGCTCGACAATCAATGAGACCTTCAAGAAGCCGTTCGACGTGGCCTTGCTTGCCGAACGCTTGAAGACCCTGATTGGCGCCCGTAAAGAATTGGTCTAACAACCCGCCAATCGGGCCTTGTTGCGACTGCTCCACCCGCACACAGCACGCAGGAAAGGGCCCGAGGCGGACAAGTTTTGACTCTATTCGCCGTGTTCCCGCTCAGCCCGCCGCGGTCTGACCCCCGTGGCGGATAAAAATTCCGGCGAAATTCTCGCTTGTCAACGGCCGGCTGCCAATAGCCGGCCGTTGGCGTTTCTATTGAAAGAGCTACGCGGAACACATTCGGCGTCGGTTTGAAATGATTTGGTCGAGCGCACCGTTTTCCAATGGCAAATTACAGCATATTGATCGAGGTTGTAAACATTGTGGTGCGAACCACTCTTTCTTACGAGTAATTTCGCGAGATTTCGGCGCGTGCGGAACAAAATTCGTCACAACTTCCTTCGAATCTCTTCTACGGCTCATTGTTTTTTGCTGGCCTCTGCACACCTGATTACGTTGCCTTGCCATTCGCATCGCAGCAAGGAATCGACCGCCAAGCGATTGAAGTTTCGCGGCATTCGATCTATGCTTAACAGCCAACCTGGCCCGCGGTCCTGTACCTGATTGGGCGGCAAGGTGCTGCAAACATTCCTCTTACCGGGAGCCGAAACCATGTCGATCCGATGGTTCATTGCTTTGAGCGCCAGCATGATGGTATGCACAACATTGCTGGCAGCCGATGCACCCAAAGTGCAGCAGGACAACGCTACCAATCCACCTGCCGAAAACGCCGCCGATTCGCTAGCCGACCAAGTTCAGCAGATTGAGACGGAAGTTTCCGAGCAGATGCGAAAAACGCAGGCTGCACAAATCAACTGGATGATGCTGCAGCGAAAACTGTCGAACTATCAAAGCGAGAGCGCAAAAAAGTTGGAAGATTCAATTGTCGCACATCCTGACGATCCCGCGGTCATGGATGCGGTCTTGCTATTGATCGAGAAGCTGCGTTCGCCGATCAGCGACGAATTGCTGGAAAGAATCTCGAAGAGCGTCCTGAGCAGTCCCAAGGCTGGCGAGTTATGTTTGCGGCTGGCGATGCCCAAGTCCGAGATGGCCGGCCAGGTGAACTTCCTCAAGCAAATCGCGGAGAAACACGAAGACGAGCAGGTGCGCGGTATGGCGACTTTTGCACTTGGTTCATATTATCGCCAACTGGCCGCAAACAACAGCGACGACGAATCGAAACAAGCGCCGTTGCTAGCCGAAGCGGAGAAGTATCTAGCCAAAGTAAAGTCCGACTTTGCGAGCATCGCGGCGGTGCCGTATCAGCAGTCCACGATCGGGGAAAAGGCCCATTCGGAATTACTTCGAGTCCAAAACATGGCCAATGTGAAAATTGGCAAGCTAGCGCCGGAAATCGACGGGTTGGATATCGATGGCAATCCGCTGAAGCTAAGCGACAGCCGCGGCAAAGTTACCGTTTTGGTGTTCTGGGGCGCTTGGTGTGGACCGTGCATGGCAATGGTAGAACACGAAAAAGAACTCGTCGAGCGGATGAAAGGAAAGCCATTTGCACTGGTCAGCGTCGACTGCCGCGATACGAAAGAAAAGGCTCAAGAAACTCGAAAGGCCAAGGGAATGACCTGGCCGTGCTGGTGGGACGGTAACAATGCGGAAGGAACGATTCGCGCTACCTATAACGTACCGCACTATCCATATATTCTCGTACTGGACGCCAAAGGCGTCATTCGCTACATCTTCATCAACCGAAACGGACCTGAGGAGCTAGAGCGCGAAATCGACAAGGTGATGGAGGAGATGAACTCCAATAAGATTTCGCAGCGATAATGAGCCTGTAAATAATCTTGTGTCAACCAGCAGAGAAGTGGCAGCTTTGACAGCCTTTTTCTGAACTCACGCCAGCCAGAACTTGGTGTCTTCGTTCTCGCCCAGCCACAAGACCAACAACTTCTTGTGGCCATCGAGATTCACGCCAATGGCCACGTAAACCGTGCGTTATTCGAAGCGCCCCGTGTTGCCGCGGGTATGCACCACGATGCCGTCCAGCTAGACGATGGGTCACACCGGCTCGAGCGGCGGTATCCGCCAAGTGGTGACTTCGGCGTCCAGATCGGACGTGATTTCCGAGATCAACGTGGGCGAAACATCCACGCCGTACAACTCGCGCACGATCACCTAGTGTCGCGTGTGGCCATGCCTTTGGCGTACAGCGATAAGCTCTTGTTATCGAAGTCCGGCATGCGCCGCTGGTACTTGCCGATCAATTGCGGCTCGAACGTGCCCGCGCGATCACGCGGCGTGGCGATAGTTAAAATCGCGTAACCGTTCACGGCCTTAGCTGCGGAGCAGTCTGGGGGCGGTTTGGTTTTGGAGTTGAGCGCGAATCGATTCGAGCAGGAAGGCGAAGAAGTTGCGGTGCTGCTTCTTACAGGTGGCGATGGCG
>JADZDJ010000154.1 GCA_020851115.1 Pirellulales bacterium | reverse complement strand
TACGAGGAACTCTGCGAGAACAGCGAAGCGATGATCCAAATCGCCATGATCCAGCTCATGCTCCACCGCCTCTGCCGGCCGCCCAGCCGACAGCACCGATGCTAGCAATTAAGAAACACCCTCTTAGCCCCTGAAATGAGTCCATCGATGGCCTGGTCAATATGCTGATCGAAATCGACGAGTAAATCCGGAGTGCAAATCTTGAATCATTTCCAAAATTTGTTCGGGTACTGGCCGCCAGTTCTCACGGAACTCACCACGGAGACACGAAGAGGGCGGCGAATCGGATGAACGATCGGCAGACCACCATGCTCATTGATACGCATTCTCACCTCGATCAGACGGAATTCAACGCCGATCGGGCCGAGGTGATTGCTCGGGCCTTGGCCGCAGGAATCGAAAGGATGATTGCCGTCGGAGTGTCGGCCGATTCTAGTGCCGCTGTCCTGGAAATTGCGGCAGAGCATCCCGCGGTGTATGCGGCCGTGGGAATTCAACCCAATGATTGCGCCGAGGCCAATTCGGGAGATTGGGAGCGAATTGTCGAGTATGTCGGCTCGCCGAAGGTCGTCGCGATTGGCGAAACCGGACTCGACCGCTATTGGGATTACACGCCGTTGGCAGTCCAGCAGGACTATTTCGATCGACACTTGCGGCTATCGCAAGAAAGAAAACTTCCCTTCATCGTGCATACGCGAGAGAGCGACGCCGATGTGCTGGCGATGTTGCGGGAAGCGCGTGCGCGCGGATCGCTGTCTGGAGTGATGCATTCCTTCACCGGCAGCGCCGAGACGGCGGCCGAATGCGTTCAGCTTGGCCTATTCATCAGCTTTGCCGGCATGGTCACGTTCAAGAAATCTGACGACCTGCGCGCCGTCGCCGCAACGATCCCCGCCGACCGCATTTTGGTCGAAACCGATAGTCCATACCTGTCGCCGCATCCGCTCCGCGGCAATCGAAATGAGCCGGCCAACATCGTGCATACCGCGCGAGTCTTGGCGGAAGTGCGCGGCGTTGGAATCGACGTATTGGTGGCTCAGACGACGGAAAACGCTCGCCGGCTATTTGGCTTGACGTGATCCAGCGCTATTCCTGCCCGCGCGTTCAGGATGGGGCGCAGGCAGGACAGCGATCGACTCGTCGCACCTCGCCGCGATTTACCGAGGTAAATATCGCGTCGTCGAGGCCGGACCGGGAACGTAGGTCGGCGGTGGATTGGTAATCACCGTGCCGCCCGAAGATGGGCCAATCACGGTACCTATTCCTCCGGGTTGACAACTGTCGCAGGCAGGGCCGCACTCATCGCAGGCGTCAAACGACGGCGGGCAATACTCCACGCGTCGTCCCAAGCCGCAGCAACTGCAACCGAGCGAGGCGCCGGCAAAAGCCGTTAGCGCCGTCAAAATCAGCAGCTTCTTCATGGCAAGACTCTCCAATACAAAACGAATTCGGGAGGGGGCGATGGCGGGCATCTTCACGACACAGCGTGAAGAACGACTGTCGAAACTGGCGGGGTCGAGCAACTCTACACCATAGCGGATGATGTGCAAATGAAACGCGAGGAATTTTTTTCGCTACAAGGATTCTTTTTCGCAACGCACGTGCGCGGATTACGTGTTATGTTTTCCCACGGCGATTACGATTCGCGCCACTTGGGTCCGGCGAATCGATTTTGCCGATGGTGTCAAGTCAAGTGGTTTGCGCGAAACGGAGATGAAAACCAGAGGATCAAGAGGTGCGGAATAGTCCTTCCATTCGATCGCGGCTGGGCGAGTCGAGCATGCGGTACGCCGCGTGTCTTGTCGCGCTGTGCTTTGCACTGACGGCTTCCGCCGCTTCCACCCCAACCGCGGCGGCCATCCACGCCGAGAAGGCGCCGTGCCGAGACGCGACTCAGACTACGCCGCCGATCTGTCTGCCGCGAACCGAAGATGAAATCTGGTGCGTGAGTACCCGCGGGTTGGGTTGTCCCGATTGCGAACCGACGCCGCAATTCGGCGTTTGGCAGCACGACTGCAAAGCAGGTCATTGGAACTCGTCGTCACTGAAGTCATTTCTCGCCGCCGACGTTCCCACCAAACGCACCGTATTTTGGATTCACGGCAACCGGCTTGATGCTTGCTATGTTCGTTCGCAGGGCCTGAGCATCTACCACCAGTTGACGAACGGCGTCTCCGGGGAGCTTCCCGTCCGGTTTGTCATTTTTTCTTGGCCGGCCGACCCAACGAAAGGGCTGGTGGAAGATGCCCGTCGCAAAGCTGCTCGCACCAACGCCGATGGCTATTATCTGGCGTGGCTGGTGAATCAAATTGACGGCAATGTGCCGGTTAGCTTTGTCGGACACAGCTTTGGAGCGCGTATCGCCACGGGCGCTCTACAGCTACTTGCCGGTGGTCCGTTGATGGGGCGGGTCTTGCCGGAGCCAATTGCGAAGCGGGCTCCCATGGAAGCGGTGCTCTTGGCCGCCGCAGTGGATAACACCTGGCTCGCAATCGGCTGGCCGCACGGCGAAGCGCTCGCCGCAGTTGATGCTATGCTGGCGATGAACAATCATTGCGACATGGCCCTGAAGCGTTACCCCAAAATCAACTGCACCCAAGCCTTGGGGTATACCGGCGCATACGGTCCGCTTGGCGACAACGGTGCGAAACTGCGCCAGATCGATGTCTGTTGCAATATCGGCAAGTCTCACGACTGGGAAAGCTACTTTTACACGCCGAATCTGGTTTGGCAAATGCGACCCTATTTAGGATTGTCGCGATAGGATTTTCCGGATCGGGGCCTGTATGGCAGGACGTCCGAAACCGTGTAGCAGAGGGGGCGATTTCCCGAATTTACGGCAGTTCCCGGTTTATCGGCGAAGGGATTCGCCTGCTGAATTTACTAGCCGGATTGACCCCTGACTAACTTTGCCAACGGCCGCGGCATCAAAACCCGGCTGCGACGAGGGCGGAGGAATAGTCCTCTAGACTGTTCAGATTTCGTAGCGTAGAAAGTTGCGGATCGACTGCGAGCAGTTCTTCGGCGGACACTTGCCTGGTGCGAACTTCGTCGAGGAGGAATTGTACCCGCAATCGATCGGCGGCGAGAAGCTTTTCGAGATGTGTTAAAGCGCCGGGGCCATAGACTGCCGCGAGCGGATGGCGAAACCCGCCTTCGCAGGGGACGGCAATATCGTAATCGCCGAGCAGCGAAAACATTCGCTCGACGAAAGCGGGGATGAGCAGCGGCACGTCGCAACTACTCGCATAAATTGCGTCGGCCCTATCTTGCAGCGCGCGGAAGCCGACGGCGAGGCCTTCCAGCGGGCCTCGCTCGGGGCGCTCGTCGATCGTGACCGTGACGTCCGCGGGGAGCGGGGGTAGCGATTGATCGGCTGCGGCCGCGACGACAATCTTCGCCGGATCGACAACCTGCGCCACCAACCGCACCACCCGCTGCAGCATTCGCTCTGGCCCAAACGGCAAGGTAGCCTTGTCGCTGCCCATGCGCGTCGATTTGCCGCCACAGAGAATAATCGCGCCTGTTCGCACCGTGGGTGGACTGCTTTCGAATGTCGAAATAAAATCGGGCCTCAATTCGTGCATTTCATTGTAGCGAGGAGCCATGTCGCTGACGCTGACTTACTTTGGAAAGACATCCCTGCCCGTAGAGATCGAGGGATTAACGCCAGATTGGGCCAGTGATAAAGCGCTGCCTGAAATCGAGCGATTCGAGATTTTCCATGGCAATCGCAAACTGCCGCTGGCCGAGATGTTCAAAGTGAGCGGCAATGGGGCCGACAAGCGGCTGGATTTCGAGGGAAACCTGACTGGCGTCCACTGGATCGGCGCGCACATGAAAAGCGGGCAGATTCACATTCACGGTCCAGGCGGCAGGCACATCGGTAGTGAAATGAACGGAGGTGAAATTCGCGTCGAGGGAGATGCCGGCGATTGGGTGGGAGCCGAAATGCACGGCGGGTTGATCCAGGTGAAGGGCAAAGTCGGACATGCCACTGGTGCGGCATACCGTGGATCCGCCAAAGGCATGACCAATGGGACGATCTTGGTTGAGGGCAGCGCAGGGAATGAAATCGGTCTGCGGATGCGCCGCGGAACCATCGCAATCGGCGGCGCGGCAGGCGACATGATTGGCTTCAACATGCTTGCAGGCACCGTACTGGTATTTGGCGAAGCGGGCATCCGTCCCGGCGCAGGCATGCGTCGCGGCACGATCGGCCTGTTCGGGTCGCGCCCCCCGCCGCTGTTGCCAAGTTTCTCTCGCGGAGCGTCGTTTCGGCCTCAGATTTTGCGAATTTTGTTCAACCACTTATATGGAAAAGGGTTTCCAATAGGCGATGCGCTGCGGGATTCGGAAATCGAGCTGTATCATGGTGACATGGTGTCGCTCGGACGGGGTGAATTGCTGCTGCGCCAGCAGCGGTAGCGACGCACTTCGCCAGCGATGGCTGAATCCGATCTGGAATGAATGCTAGCACGGCGCGGGTTTCTCCAAGCGGCAGGCCGTCACAAGCTGTGGAAACTGTGGCGGAAAAGCCGATAAGACCGAAAGCCGGTTCAATCGCCGGCACCCCGCCAAGGATGGCCCACCCCATCAGCGCCAAAGAAATCGGCCTTCACCAGTCTTGTAGGACGAGCAATCTCTTGCCCAACCGCTGCGGCGAAGGGTTTGCCTCCTAGAAGTCGATTCTCCGACGCGCCCAACCCAGCCGCTAGGCAGGAGTACAAGGATGTACGCCTCCGCCGTCCGTACGTTATCGGTCTTGCTGGCTTGCTTCGCGCTGGCTCCCGTAGTGCATGCCGACCAGGCCGACGACCAATTTGCCGTCGCCGCCGGACACTATTCGGCCAAGCGCTGGCAACTTGCGATCGACGAATTCCGCACTTTCTTGCGAGAATTCCCCGAGAACGCCAAACGGGGTAAAGCACAGTTCTTTCAGGCCGAAGCGCTGGTGCAGATTGGCAAACACGGCGACGCCTATCCGCTGTTTGTGGATGTGTTAGCCGAAGATCCGAATGGTCCTTACGCGAAGCAGGCTTTGTTCCGGGCGGCAGAAGCGGCCTTCATGAGCGGCCGCACCGACGAAGCTCAAGTACGGATGTCGCAGTTTCAATCGACCTATCCGGCCGATTCGTTGAATGCATATTTAATCACTTATCGAGCCGACCTGGCACTGCGCGTGAAAAACGACGCCTCCGCCGAGCGGCTATATCGCGAATCGTTGGAGCGATTCGCCGATATGCCGACTGCCGATGAATGCAGGTTTTCCCTTGCCAAATTGCTCGCCAAACAACAGCAAAGTGGCGAGGCGGAAAAACTGTGGCGCGAGATTGCCAAGCGCGATCATCGTCCATGGAGTGAAATGGCGCTGCTGAACCTCTCGAACAGCGAAGCGGAAAAGAAAAATTTCCAAGGCGCGCTGGAACTGTGCGAGACGTTCGCGCAGCGGTTCCCGGCGAGCGAGTTCTTGCCGCAATCGAAGTTGTCGCGTGGCCGCGCGCAGTATGAACTGGGCCGCTATGCCGACGCGCGCGCGACGCTGTCGCCCCTGATGGCCGATGCCGATCTGGCCGAAGACGCCCGCTATTGGCTGGCACTGACCCAAAAAGCGGAAAAGAAATTTAATGAGGCCGCGGAAACGCTGCACGGAGCCGTCGAAGCGACGGACAAAAAGGCGAAATCGACTCTCGCGCCTAGCGACAGCGGCACTGGCAAAACCAAGGCACTGACTCCGAATATCGCCGATAAGCTGATCAACGACAAACCTACGACCGAAAAAACCGCGGTGAAAAAATCCGCCGGCGAGCAGCTCGAATCGGCTGCCGACCGCCAGCGGCGTCGCGCGGCGGCAATGCGTTACCACGCTGCTGATTCGCTGATTCGCGCGGGTGAATTTACCCGTGCGATCGAAGCGCTGAAGGCCGGCGTTCACACCGGCGACGATCCAACGACGCTATCCACCCGCTATTTGCTCGCAATTGCGCTGCAAGGCATCGGCAAGCACGATGAAGCATCGCAAACCTTACGCCAACTCGACGCAGACATTGACCACGCACTTGAGGCTCGCGTCGTAAGTGAGCTAACCGTGAATACCAGTGAGTTGAAGCGATTGGATTCGACCCATCCTCACGAGGCTGCTGCGGACGACAGAGGAAAGGTCCCCGACAACACCACGGATTCGAAACGTTCCGCAGTTTCCGCCGAGGATCGAGAAACGCTGGTCACACTGCGCAACAATAGCCGACTGGCGTTAGCCACATCGCTGATTGCCCTTGAGAAATCCAACGATGCGATTGAACCTTTGCAAGCCTATCTTGCTTCCGGTCGTCAAGATGCCAGTGCCCAGCGAGCCCGCTCAGCTTTGGCCATTTGCCTGGCCCGCACGCAGCGCATTGAAGCGGCCAAATTGATGCTCGATGAACTCAAGTCGCGTCATCCAGACAGCAAAATGCTGTTGACAACAACCCATCATGTCGCTGAGGCCGCCTATGCCGCCGGGCAATATCAAGCCGCGTACGATCTGTTTTCGCAGCTTGCCGCCCAGGGGAATCCGGCGGAGTTGATCGCGGCGGGTTTGGCTGGCATGGGCTGGAGCCGACAGCAACTCGGAGAATTTGAAACCGCCGCCGAAATTTTCGGTGAATTCTTGCAGTTATTCCCGGCCGACGCGCGTGCCGCGGATGTAACGCTCGCCCGCGGTCAGGCGTGGGAAAAGATCGGCAAAAATGATGCCGCGCTAGCACTCTACAAACAATCGCTCGGTCGCTTTCGCCAGTCGCCGCAACTGCCGCAGATTCTTTTTGCCGCGGCGAAACTGTGCGATCATCTCGGGCAGGATGACGAGGCCGTCTCGCTCTATCAGCGCTTTGTTCGCGAATTTCCTCAAGCGAGTGACGCGGATGCTGCCATCTACGGCTGGGCTTGGGCGCTGCGAGATTTAGGACGAGGCAATGATTCAGATAAAGTGTTTCGCCAGTTGCGCGACGAATTTCCCAGCAGCCGCTTTTGGCCCGACGCCAGCTTTCGGTTAGCCGAGCGTGCAGCGCAGCGCGGCGACAGCGAACAAGCCGCCGCATTGCTCAAGCCCTTGCTCGAGGGCCAATGCACTCCAGCGGTGCAGCAACATGCGCTCTACTTGAGCGCTCAAATTGAAATTGCCGAATTGCGTTGGAAGCAAGCCGAAGAGCCGCTGCGTCGCTTGATCCAAGAGCATCCCGACAGCTCGCTGCGATTGCCCGCTGAGTTTTGGTACGCCGAAGTGGCGTACCGCGCCACCGATTACACGGCGGCCAAATATCGCTTCGACACCATCGCGCAGCACATCGGCGGCCAAACCGATACGTGGGTCGCCATGGTGCCGTTGCGGCGCGCTCAGATGATGCTGCAAAGACAGGAATGGCCAAAGGCGCGAGATTTGGCGGAGTCGATTGCGCGCGACTTTCCCGATTTCGATCAGCAATTCGAGGCCGACTATGTGATTGGACGCTGCCTGGCGGCCGAAGCCGACTTCGATGGCGCTCGCGGCATGTATCAACGCGTTGTTCGATCTCCTGGCGGCGGCAAGACCGAAACGGCCGCCATGGCGCAATTCATGATTGGCGAGTCACATTTTCACCAAGAGAAATATGACGAGGCACTGCGGGAATACCTGCGTGTCGAAATCTTATATCCCTATCCGCGTTGGCAAGCTGCAGCGTTGCTGCAGGCCGGCAAATGCCACGAAAAACTCGGCCATTCGAAGGAAGCCGCCGAATTGTATACGCACTTGAAGAGCAAGCATCCCGATAGCGAATTCGTCGCGGAGGCCAACGAACGGCTGCAATCGATTGCCAATCGGCCGACGCCACCGGCATCCGATCAGGTTGGAGAGCTGAAGTCGGTGCTGCGGAGAAAAATCACCCAGTAGCCACGGAAAATCGTTCGCGATGAATCATCCTCGCGACATCGAACAACCCATTGTCACTTGAACTATGCTGACAAACGCAATCAATCGCAGGTCGTTGGCGCGCATCGTCGCGTTAGGGCTATTTATCTTGCTCTGGATTGCGGTTCGCGCCAGTTCCGGGCAGACGATCGAAACGCCGCCGGCATCGGCACCGGAGGCTACGAAAAATCTTGAACCGGATCGCGAAAGCGGCATCACGAACCGCAATTTGCTGGCCATCGTGCGCGACGGTGGGGTGCTGATGTATCCCCTTTTTACTTGCTCGTTTGTCCTTTTAGTGTTCGCGTTCGAACGCTCGATCAGTCTCCGCACTGGCCGCGTCATTCCTGGGCCGTTCGTGAGAAGATTTCAACACCAGTTGGAAGAAGGGCAACTCGATCGGGAGCAAGCGATGCTGGTGTGCGAAGAAAATGATAGCCCGACGGCGAAGATATTTGCCGCCGCCGTGCGGAAATGGGGCCGGCCGGCCGTGGAAGTCGAGCAAGCCGTGATCGATGCAGGCGAGCGCGCCGCTGGAGATTTGCGCCGCTATTTGCGCGTGTTCAACGGCGTGGCCACCGTCAGCCCACTGCTGGGACTGCTTGGTACGGTGTTTGGCATCATTCGCGCGTTCAACGACATTGCCTCCTCCGACGCGATGGGGCGAATGGAAATGCTCTCGAAAGGAATCAGCGAAGCGCTGTTGACCACGGCGATGGGCCTATCCGTGGCAATTCCCGCCGTCGTATTGCATTTGTATTTTGTTAGCCGAGTAGACCGCCTGGTGATGCAAATCGACTCGCTCGGTCAAGACGTCGTGCAAACGATTTCGGCGGAGGCGCTTCAAGAATCAAATCAATCGCGCCGCGGTCGAAAGGCGGCATAACAGGGTGGTCGGTGGCCAGTCGCCAGTTGGCTGCTGATGGTGATCATTGCAATTGACGGCTGACCGCCGAAAAACCAATCCCGACGTCAAGCAGCCACTATGCCGTTAAAGACATCTCCGCCTGAAGAGCCGACACTGAACTTGACGCCGATGATCGACGTCATTCTCACGCTGGTTTTGTTTTTCATGGTCGCCGCCAAGTTTACGGAAGCCGAAAGGTCGATCGACCTGAAAGTGCCAACCATCAGCACGAAGGATGCGCTTTCGAACCCGCCGGAGCCGAAAGTTGTCAACGTGCTGCCCGACGGCAGGGTGCTCTTGGGAACCATGCCAGTCACGATCGACGAACTGGAAAAGCAACTCGGGGCCGCTAGATCAAAGTATCAAAAGCAAACCGTGTTGGTCCGCGGCGACCGTGATGCGACACACGGCCGCATGTCTGAGATTTACACCGCCTGCCGCCGCGCAGGGATCACGGAAGTGGCAATTTCGGTGAAGGTAGATACAAAACGGAGGTAAAACAGCAATGCAAATTGCAAAATGCAAGATGCATATGGCAAGCGAACCTCCCCGCTTCCTTCCCCCGTTTTTCATTTTGCAATCTTCATTTTGTATTTCGTGATGCCCGTGCTTGCCTCCATCTTTTCACCGCTGCAGCGCTTGTTGGCTCATCCTAAGCTGCCGTGGATGATGCTGTGGATCGGGCTGGCATTTCTCATTGTCTCGCTGGTCGTGATGATTCGCACCAGTTGGGGGCAATCGCGACCGCTCCGAAAATGTGCCGGGCTGTCGCTGCTGGCGCATTTATTGCTGCTTTGCTATGCGACGACGATTGAAATTGTGATGTCGGTTGGTGGCTCGTCGCAGTATACGAATATGAATGTCACGCTGGTCGACGGAACCCAAGGAGGCATCGACCATCCGTTGGCGGAGCCAGACGGCGACATCACGGCCCGCACGAGTAGCGAGAACGTGAGCGATCCGAATGCCGAAGCACTCGATCGTCCCGAACCCGACGACTTAGCCGTCGTTCGACCGCAGGAAGCCGCGGGTTCGATGCCAACGGAAGGCAATCCTCTGGAGATTCCGATCGCCAATCCACCTTTACCACCCTTATTGAACGCGGCAAAGGTCGAAACGCCAACAATGCCCGCCGAAGCAATCGATGAGCCGAAGCCAAGCGAGAAGGCACACAGCGAAACGCCGCCCCCCGTATCGCAGCCCAACGCGCCAGAGCTTCCACCGGCGACATCCGATTTTGCTGACAGGTCGCAGCCAATCGCCAAGCCAGTCGCGACTTTGCCGCCGGTTGACTCTACCAGTCCGTTGCCAAAATTGCCCGAGCCGCCAACCACGGCGGATCCTAGCCAATGGACCGCCGGTCAACCATCGGCTGGATCGCAGCTGCCGGGAGCGCTCGCGGACGTTTCAAGCGCTCCCACCGTCCCTATCCCTTCGTCAAGGAGCGACGACAATGCACCATCTGGCCCACTCAGCGAATCGACCTCGCCGCCCATTGCTGCCAAACCAGTTCCGGAAATCTACTCGGATCGCATGGCCACCGGTCGAACTGAAATCGCCCGTCGCTATGGCGGCTCGCCGGAAGCGGTCGCCTCGGTGGAAGCGGCGCTCTATTGGCTAGCTGCGAATCAAAGCGACGACGGACGCTGGGATCCCGACCAATTTGGCGCGGGCAAGGAAAACGCCGTGTTAGGCCACAATCGCCAAGGCGCTGGAGCCAACGCCGATACCGGCATCACCGGCTTGGCACTCCTTGCATTCCTCGGATCGGGACACACCCATCAGAAAGGCGAATACTCGAAAACCGTCCAGCGCGGTTTAGAATTTCTGCTCAGCACTCAAGCCGCCGATGGCAATTTGGCGGGGGCCGCCGAAACCTATGCTTTCATGTACTCGCACGGCATGGCAACCTTTGCCTTGAGCGAAGCTTATGCGATGACCGGAGACAAGCGATTCGAAGGCGCCGTTCGCAAGGCGATCAACTACACCATTTCCGCTCAATTGCCTTCAACGGGAGGTTGGCGATACAAGGCCAAGGAACGTCCGGAAGAACTCGGCGATACGAGTCAGCTCGGCTGGCAATTAATGGCGATTAAGAGCGCGGAACTGGCAGGCATCGCAATCCCGGCGCGAGTGGAAGATGGCGCGATTCGCTACTTGAAAATCGTTTCCACCGGCCCGTTTGGTGGCAAAGCCAGCTATCAACCCGGACCGCCAAAGCCAACTGCTGCAATGACTGCCGAAGCGCTCGTCTGCCGCCAATTTCTTGGCATGGCCCGCGACAACCCCGCCAGCAACGAAGCTGGCGATTATTTGCTGCAGGATCTGCCTTCGTCACAAAAAATCAACTTGTATTACTGGTATTACGGAACGCTGGGCATGTTTCAGCTTCAAGGACAGCATTGGGAACGTTGGAATCAAGCAATGCAGGCTACCCTTGTTAGTCACCAGCGCGGCGACGGTAAATTCGCCGGCAGTTGGGATCCGGATTGCCAATGGGGCGGATACGGCGGGCGAGTTTACAGTACCGCGCTGTCGGCCTTGTGCCTGGAGGTCTACTATCGCTATCTGCCGATCTATCGGCTGGCGGAGAAACAGACCCATCGTTCTCAATAGCCGAACGCGGAGCCAGCGATGCGGATGGGCCACTGGTCGCTACAGATAGCGACCCACTTATGCCGCTTTTCGCAGCGCCGCCGTTGGCTCGCTTGCCGTCGCACGTCGCGTTGCTCGGAGTAGCTCGCCGATCGCCAGGCGAATTGTTTCTTCCATGGCTCGCTCGCGGATTGTGACAGCCACCGATAATTGGCAACCCGTGTGGTGATGGATCCGCGAAATCTCCGCATCGATTACGCGCCCGGCTCGAGCGCGAATATATCCCCGAGCTTCCGGCAGGCTCATGCGGTGAATCGAATCGCTCAGCCGTCCGGCCACTTCCAACTGGCATTGGCGTGCCACTTCAACGGCCCGGTTTGAAATTTGGCGAGTATTGATGGAGTTGAAGATGCGACTCCAAATTAGCATGGCATTTTCCTTTTCGCTTGGCGAGATGGGGCGAGCAGAGGGGCGTTCGGCGGCAAGACGCTTAACCGTTTGTGGTCGGACGATGCGCCGAATCCAGGAAATCAGCGAATCAGTGATTTGGCACATCGTTCACCGTGCGATCGATGAAGGTAGGCGGCTGAGCCTAGCTAGCGGCGTCAAGCGGTGGATTTTGCATGCATCCCAACAGAACCGATGTTCTTGCCAGTTTTGGCGGTGGGATGTGTCGGGCTGAAATACCGAACCTACATAGCAGCATCGTGATTTCCAGCGGAAGAACTTTGACGATGACCGGCCAATCAACACAAATTAAGCTGGCGCATTGCCTCCGGCAGGAGGCCGGCTGCAATGAAGCTCAAGTTGGCCGCCGTAATCGTCGATTTTCTCCTCAGTTGCCGTAGGATGCGCACGTCTTGACCGGCCGGCAAGGTTTTCCTAAGTTACCTGTTTGCTGGGACTTGGGGAACCAAGTTCACCGTCGGCGGAGACAGCGAACCTTTTCCGTCGCGGCAATTGTCAGGATAGTTACGGCGCCGTCGCCAAGAGGCTAAGGCAGCGGATTGCAAATCCGCCATCGTCGGTTCGACTCCGACCGGCGCCTCTTATCGCCAGTGTTCGCACTGGCTCGCATAAGTTCGCCCGGTGCTTCAACTTGTGAAGCGCCGGGCGTTTCGTTTAGCGCCAAAGTTATCGCGCTATCTTCGCTTGGCTTCGCATCGTTTCGCGACAATCCGCGCTGCGCGCGCTGCGCCCAGCGCTGCGCGCCTTCCGATGGGCTAGCAGTGGCGTCATCGGTTCCCGTGGCCCTTAGCTCGCCGGCTTCGCTCGAAACCTCCTGCCGACGATCGTAGTCGGGCAGCGCATCCAAAGCACCGTGCAAATCGTGCAATCGAGCATGGGCGTACCGATCGACCGTCAGCCGCGACGTGCTATGCCGGGCTAGCTCTTGGGCAACTTTCACGCTCGCGCCGCCGGCAACGATGGCAGACACGTAAGCGTGCCGGAAGCAATGGAAGTCGGCCACTTCGCCCGCGGCGTTTCGATACCGTAGAAAATCCGACTTTTCCCGGCGCTCCCGTTCGGCTGCATTCTCTTTCGCTTCGTTGATCCACGTCGCCCGTGCGGCTTCCAAATCGTTCCGCAGCATCCGCGCGGTGTTATCGGGCATCGCGACAAACAATCGCTCACCGTGCGGCTTGTCGGCCAGCCAATTGCGCACCAGCCGCGCCAAGTCGGCCCGTAGCGGTTGCGAATCTTCGCGACGTCGTTTGCTGTAGGCCGCGGCCACGCTCACAGTGGCCGGCTCCGTGTCCAGGTTGAACGATTCGGGTGTCAGGCTGCGCAGTTCCGACGCCCGCAAGCCGGTCCCCAGAGCCAAACGATAGAGCATTGCACGATCAGGCCCCGGCAAATTGTGCATCGCCGTAGTGAAGTGTTCCACAACGGCCAGCAAACAGCCGATTTCGTCGGCCGTCAATTCGCGGCGCAGGTGTCGCCGGTCGGTTTCCTCGTTAAACCCGCGGAGCCCCACCAGCAAGTCGTCGGGGCAGCGCTTTTCGATCCACAACCAGCGGGTGAAACTCTTGATCGACCGCAGATAAGCATTGCACGTCCGCAAGCTCATCGTCCCCCGGCGTGCTTCATCTTTCACTTTGCGATTGCCTGCCCGGCGAATCGTGTCGATGGCCTTCATCACTCCCGCGCCTGTCAATCCGCGGATTGTTTGGGCTTCGCACTGGCGAATAATGGCGTCGATATGGGCAATCGTCAGCGTCACGTGCCGCGTCGTGTTCTGTCGCGCTTCCAAGTGGGCTTTGTACTCGGCTACGTGCTTGGGAATAGGCCGACGCGCTTCGATGCCGAATCGCTCCAGCGTGGCATCAATCACGCCCGACCGCCGCGCCGCGGCATCGGCTTCAAACTTTGCCGCCATCCGATCGGCCGTGGCCTTGTCGGTCGTTCGGCTGCACTTGGTTCGCCGATACCCGTCGGCATCCCACCACGAGATATACCAGTAGCCGCGCCGGTTCGATTTCCCACCACGTTTGAACACGGTTGCCATGTTACTTGCCTTTCGCTTTCGGTTTGCTCTTGCTCTTTCGTTTCGTCAATTCCAGCCCCAAGTATTCGCAGATTAGATCGAGGCTTTCCGCCGATAACCAGGCGTCGCCATGTACGAACCGCGATAGGTTCCCTTCGGGAATGCCGGTGTCTTTGCTGATTCGATAGCGGGATTCATCGGCGTTCAGAACCGCGGCCCGCAACTGTTCAGTGAATTGTTTTTTCCTGGCCATGCTAGGATGATACCAAATACTTATTTAATTTACAAGCAACGTCTATTTGGAATGCTCCGAATTACCGATGGCCGCTTAATATCGCCGTCCATCTAGGGTGCGAATTTTCAAGTGGCCGGGTCGCATCGTTATCAAACCTCCCATTGGCGTCGGCCGCATTGCCACCGACGCCCGTAACGCTGGTAACGGTAACGGAAGGGTCGTTTTAATCGACGGTTTCGGGGCTTCCGTTACTGTTACTGGCTTCGGATAACACAAACTCCTGCGCCGGTCGCCCGCCCGTGGCCGACGTTTCCCAACAACCCAGTCCTGCCTTCACCAATCGCTCCAGGGAGGCTTCCGCTTCCCCAGCGCCTCGATAGCCGCTTGACGCATGGGCCAGCTTGCGAGCCGTAATCCGGCCGCGCTTGCGCCGGATTAGTTCGATTAGCTCCCGATGCTCGCGGTCCTGTTCTGTTTCGCGTAGAACACCGTACATGCGCCGGGCTTCGCCCCCAAACCAATCGGCCAGCTTAATCGCCGCGGCCATGCTCGATTCATCGACGGCATCGCCCCCGGCTTCACCCTGCGCCCATGCAACCAATTGGAAAATGAGGGCAAACCGCGCCGCATACGCTTCCAGCTTCGACCACGCCGCGGCCAAGTCGTCATCTAGCTCGGCAAGTTCCGCCCGGTGTCGATTGTAATAGCTCACCCAAACCGCCTTTGCTTCCGGCGTCAACGGCATTGCAAAGGGCGCAGCGTTTCCTTCCTCATCCGCGGCCGGTTCCAATGCCAGTAGCCGCTCATACACTTTGCCTATCGTCGCTTCGGTTGCTGGCGATACCGTCGCCTCAGTCCATCGCACGGGCTTCGCTTGTGGCATGGCCAGCAATAGCCGGGCGCACAATCCGTCCTGCAAGTGTTCGCGGCCGATGGCCGATCGCAGCACGCCCGGTTGAATGCCGCCGACGATGTTGACTGCGGCACGCGGTATGTGAACCGTTTTGATCGCTCCCGTTTTGCGGTCTACCGTCAGCGGCGCAGCGGACCACGATGCCAGCCAATGCCCCAGGTCGGAACCTTGCCCGCCTTTGTATTCGGCGATGCCGCCCAGCCAGCCCGCCAACTCGTCGCGCACGACTAGTACGCCGTCGAATTGCCGATGTAGCCGATCGGCCAGCGCTTCGATCGTAATATCGCTCACGATGTATCGCGCCAGCGCCGGCTCTTGTGGCTCCCACGGTGGCGGCTCTGTGGTCTTGTTGCGCTTCCACGCGGCGTAGTCTCGTTCATACAGCGCCCGCTCTTGTTCGTGATGGCGCTGCGCCTCTTGGTATTGCACCATTGCTTCGGCTTGCTTCGCCTGCAAACATTTTGTGGCTTCGGCAATCGACGGGCTCTTGTGTGTTCCGCTCTTGCCGACGATGGCCGCCCAAACAATGGCAGGCTCTTGCCAAGTGCGCTTCAATCGAATCACGCGCTTGTTGCCGATCGCACGGGCCAAGCAGGCTAATGTCGGGAGCGCCACGAATGACGCATCGCAACCGATGGCCGCGGCGGCTTCGGCCACAAACGTACCGACGATGCCGGGCAGCACTTCCACGGGAAAGATTTGATAGGGAACAATTTCCACCGGACGGTGTATCTGCTTGGATTGTGCGGGCAACGGTGTGGCCGTCTTGGGCCTATAGAGCAAATAGCCGCGTTCGCCCGGTTGCTCCAGCGCGTCGTCAATCTTGTGTTGCAATTCGCGTTCGGACCACGGCGGTTCGCAAGACTGGTTCCACTCTCGCAACAGTTCCAGCGCCGGGCCGCGCTGCAATTCAAATCCCAGCACGAGCACGCAAGCCGCACGAAAGGTTTGATCGTGGCCGCCCTGCCCGCTGATTGCCGGCGGCAACTTGGCAAGATACTTTCGCGCTCGATCGGCGGTATCCGTTCGTAGGCCGCTCGTGTGGCCGTTCTGCGATGGCATCGTCCGAACGATTCCCAATCGTGCTTCCACGGCATCGGCTAGAGCGTTCTGCGCAGCTACCAACAATCCCGGTGCAACGCTTGCCGGCTCCCCATCGCTATTCCACTCGATTGGCTCCCCGCTGGGATGCACCGAACCGGGGAATACGGTTTGCGAGCCGGTCGATCGTAATTCCACGATCATCGGCGCTTTGCCGTTCTGCTTCGGCAGTCGCCGTTGTCGAGTCTCGACCGGGCCGGTAACGACGTATAGCCGGTGGCTCCGCGGTGAACTTGCCCGCCCAAACTCCGCGCCCGTCGGTGGTAAGAATTCGTCGGCCAGTTCCCGCGCCAGCGCGTGGTCGAGGTCAATGTCTACCAGCCAGCCCGACGGCTCGCCATTCAAAACGCCGATGTTGCTACCGGTGCGAAAATGCTTTGTCAGTTCCGCTTCGCCGATCCTCAGTTGCTCCCAGGCATCAATCTTTGGCGTTTTCGCTTTCGGCGGAATTGGAATCACATGCCAACCGCGGCGAACATATTCGCGCGCAGTGTCTGGCGCTTTATCTCCGTTGCCCGATGCGCTCATCGGTGGTATCCTTTTCGTAGGTGAGTAACCTTTCGTGGAAGCGCCCGGCGGCAACCCCGCCGGGTGTTTCTGTTTTGTTGGAGCGCCGCGGAATCGAACCGCGCAGCGAAAAGGTGAGTAGCCTTTCGTGGACACCAGCCGCGCCCCACGATGGAATCACTTCGCCGAATCGCTTGAGAACGCTTCACGCTCTGCAATAAACCGCTCAAGCTCGGCAACAGAGAATCGAACCGCGCGGCCGATTCGCGTCGGGCGCAATTCACCACAGTTGGCCAGTGTCCAAACTGTTCGCGCACTCACGCCCAGCATCCGGGCCGCTGTCGGAGTATCAACCAACAGCGGGACCGGCGCAGCAGATACAGAATTCATTGCATCACCTTGGGATTGATCGACTCGCCGCGTGTTGCGGCTGTCCTACCCAATGCCACGGAAGGCGTTCACTCACCCTGAAAATGAACGGCTGAACGGCAAGCAAATACGACAAATGCCAGGGGCTCGCACCGAAAAGAAAATGTCAACGTGCGTTCATTTGCAGAATGAACGGCTGAACGCGCCAAATACCATCAAAGATTGTCGGGGAGTTCAAAAGTGTCTCGGCCCGTGTACTCATTGCCCAACCGCTTTAACTCCGCGGCAATTTCCCGTCGGTTGCATTTGCCGACGTAACCGTCGTAGTCGCCGAAGTTCTCTTTTAGAAATTTCGATAGTGCTCCCACGGAAACGCCCCATTTGGGTGCAATTGTTCTGACGACTATGGGGTCGAAATTGTGGACTATTCCATTGTCGTACTTGTGATGCTGTGTCAGGCCGGCAAGTATCTTTGCGGCTGCTGGGCGCCTGCCATCTCCGTTAGTTTGTCGCTTACGCTTTGTCCTAGATCGGACGGCACGAGATTCGTTCGATAAGTTCGACTGTGTTAGCTTGCCGGCCAGCTTCGCGGCCACAATTTCCGCAAATTGTTCGGAGCCGAGCGCAGACGTGTCGCCGTTCGATTCGTTGCACAGAGCATCGTTATACGCTTGCTTCGCATAGAGAATTTCAATACCACGGGCAGATGCCGTGAAAATATCTGCCTTCAAGCGGCGAATTCGCCACGCGCAGCCGCTCACTTCCTCGCAAAGCTCCGGCAACGAATACAGCTTTTCTATCCAGCGGTCACCCCTTCGCATCCCACAGTGCAATAATTCTTCGCCTTGCCAGATATTTGGTTCCGCCGGCATATCGAAATGGTTGGCGGCAATGTCCGACAATCTACGGAATTCCTCTAGCGATTTTTGAAGTCTGGCAAGCTGCTCGCTAAGCTGGTCGCCATCACGATCGTCCTGTTGCGCGCCGTTGAAAAATCCGCCCTCCCATCCCTGTTGCTCAAGGTTGTACCATTCCATCCAGAACGGCTTACACGATATTCCGTTTCGGGGCTCCAAGTCGCGAAACAGTTGTTTCCAATCATGGTTTGCCAGACCGATAGTAAAGTCGCCATCACCCGTCGGCACTTCGGGCCAAAGAGGGAGGGTATCGTCGAATGGTCGCACCGCTAAATGGC
>JADZDJ010000153.1 GCA_020851115.1 Pirellulales bacterium | reverse complement strand
TACGAGGAACTCTGCGAGAACAGCGAAGCGATGATCCAAATCGCCATGATCCAGCTCATGCTCCACCGCCTCTGCCGGCCGCCCAGCCGACAGCACCGATGCTAGCAATTAAGAAACACCCTCTTAGTCCCTAGAGCCAACGTGGTCGACGGCACTGCCGCGTCGCCGCATGACCGCTCGAAAAACATGAGAAGACTTTTCGGATAGGCACTGAGAGCGTAGCCCCCTGACCCATGGCTCCAGGACAGGATAAGATTCAAAATTAGTATCAAAAAGGCATCGGCCGTGCTGAACCCTGAACCCTGAACCCTGAACCCTGAACCCTGAACCCTGAACCCTGAACCCTGAACCCTGAACCCTGAACCCTGAACCCTGCCTTGCCCCGTCCCGCAATTTTGCTCCTTTCCGGCGGTCTCGATTCCGCCACCACCGGTGCGATTGCCCGTGCCGAAGGTTTCGACCTCCATGCTCTCTCGGTCGATTACGGTCAGCGCCATCGCTTCGAACTTGTGGCTGCCGCCAAAGTCGCCCAACACCTTGGCGTGAGGCGACACGAAGTCGTCAAAATCGACCTCGCCCGCTTCGGCCACAGCGCGCTGACCGACGACATTGCCGTCCCAAAAGGCCGCTCATCTGCCGAAATGGAGCAATCCATTCCCGTCACCTATGTCCCAGCCCGCAACACAGTGATTTTATCGATCGCGCTGGCATATGCCGAAGTGACCGCGACCGCCGACATCTTTCTCGGCGTTAACGCCATCGATTATAGCGGCTATCCAGATTGCCGACCCGAATTCATTGCCGCCTTCGAAAAATTAGCCAACCTGGCTACGAAAGCGGGTGTTGAAGGCTCGCTAGCGTTCAAGATTCATACACCGCTGATCGGCATGACGAAAGCGGAAATCATCCGCTGCGGCAGCCAGTTGAAGGTCGATTACAGCCTCACCCACAGTTGCTACGACCCGAACGCCCATGGCAAACTTTGCGGCCAATGCGATGCTTGTATTTTACGGGCCAAAGGATTCGCCGAAGCGAAGCTGATCGATCCTGCGCTTCCAACGTTAAACTCCCAACTCACCACGTCAGAGAAAAAACGTATCTGCTGACGGCAGCAAGTGCCTCCAAACTTTCAAGGCCCATTCGTCCAACCGCGATTCGGAAGCGGCGATTTATCGCCAAGTAGTGGTTCGATTTGGGTTTTCGGCCTGTTTCACTTCGGCTGAATAGCGGTTGGCATTTTTTATAAAAATGTCGCGGTTGATAGCAGTCGCGAAAAGATACATTCTCCCATCGGTATTTTTCACGCCAAACTGCCGTTGGCCTTCGAGGCTTTGGCCACGATCGAGCGCCGCGACAACATCGCGACCAGAAATCGCAGGGCTGTACCGATCGGGGTCCGCCAGAAACTGTTTTTGTTCCATCGGCCCGGTAAACAGGTAGGTGCGACCGCGATGAACAGCGCCCCATCGCCGATCTCCCACTTGCCAGCGGTTCTGTTCGATCAGCGTCACTGGACAATAGCCTTCAAGCCCAAGCGGCGGTACACCGACAGGCATTGCGGTCGAGGAGGGCGATGCGGCTCCCGCGGCAAGCTGTGCGTTCGAACTATCTGCGGAAGTCGCAGCATTGCCCGCGTAGGTGATCGGCTGGCTGACGGATCCGAAAGGGGCCGCCGACGGGGGCGCTGTGGCGGAAGGTTGGGCAGTTGCGTTGACCGGCGCTTGCACGAGTTGCGAATTCGCCGTCGGCGTGACCGGCTGAGAGGCGACTGGCGCCTGCGAAGCGGCTTTTTGACCGGCGTTCCACCGTTGGAAAAATTCTGCATAGCGATCATCGGAATACGCAGGAATCGCTGGTGGTTGAGGTGGCGTTTTCTGGGCCGGCGATTGTGCAGCGGTCGTTGCTCCTTCGACGTTTACTTCTTGGTTGTACGCTAACGACGTTGTTGTTGGCGATGGCGCGGAGGCCTGGTATGGCGCCGGTTCGGCTACCAGCGTAGATTGCGCGCTAGCAGCCGGTGTGCTTGCAATGGGTGTGGTGGTTGCTGGTGCGGTAGCGGCCGGTGGGGCGGCTGTAGAGGTCGTTGCAACCACATTCTGCGCTTGTGTTGTGGGGCGTACTTTGGCGGCTGCCAAATCGAGTGCCGTGAGATAGGCATCGGCCACTAGCGGACAAACGAATCGATCCATTGGGACGCCGTCGGCATTGAGCACAAAATCACTTGGGATTCGATCGACGCCGTAAAGTTTGGCTGTGAGTGGCGATTCTTCAACGTTCAATTTGAACGGCACGAACTTGGCTTGAATTTTGTCGCGAACCGCCGGTTGCGAATAGATGTTCCTTTCGATCATCTGGCAGGCTTGATCGCTTGGCGAATAAAAGTGAACGAGCACTAGCCGGTTCGTTTGCGCAGCAATTCGAATCGCCTCTTTGTCGGTCGGTTGCCAATCCAAAGTCGACGAGGATGCGGATTGCGCAGCGGCAAGGCGGGTTGAAGCTACAATTGAAAGTGCAACCAGTCGAATGAGCCAGTTTTTGGCGCGAGCCATGAGAATTCCCCCCAATAAATCTGCATGAAGGCGAGTCATTTCAAGACTTGCGTCTATCTGCCTTCCCACTGCGGCGACCAATCTGCCTAGACTCCAAACAGAGCAAGGCGTTAGCCCGCCATTGTTCGGTTATCGGGTAAGCAAGGGATTCGGATTATGGAAATATTGTCGAAAAATGCGGATTTGCCAGATTTTCCGCGGCTTTTGAGGCTTCCTAGCGACAACGCGACTTGCCGTGGCACCGTGACGCGTATATTTCAGATTTGCCGCCGCCGCAATCTTGCGCCGAGGCGGCACACCTCTCAGCGTTAAATATTGGCCGACCAAAAAAACTTCTCAAATTTGCCCAACTAGCTGTACACAGTGCTTGACACGCACCGATCAATAGGTATGATTTAGCGAAGTTTCATGCTGCTGCCTATTTACAGGCGCCGCTGGCCGCAACGATTTACATTCTGCGGCCGTCTCCTGGGCCAATACAGATTATTAGGTTCGTGTTTGGCGCGGGACTTGCACGCTTCTTGGTCTGACCGCTGCTTTACCGCCGTTTTAGCGGGCGAATTGAACTTTGGCTGCCGCGTTTCGGTAGTCACGTCCGTGGAGAGATAACGGCAACTTTGTCGGCCCCACGCCTAGGGCCGAAGGATGTGAAGTAGCACCCATTCGGTAGCACCTTCAGCACGGAGGCTTGATAAGCATCAACTGCTGGTGGCGCTGCTGTTCGGTTCGGTATAGCTCTCTGAAGCGCCACGCTTGAGGCGTCTTGTTGCTATATGGTTGCGCCTAGTTCGAGTGAACTTTAGGTGATTTGCATCTTTGTTGGTGGAAACAAACATTCCTTCCAGAGGGACGGTCGGTCAATGAAGCCGAGCCGCCAATCTGATTACTTGGACGATAGTCCAACTCTCTGCGCCGAGCTTGGCGCTAAGTTCTGGCTCTCTTAGGTGATTTCAATGGGAAAAAGGCGTAAAGGAGGCAGCGGCCGAGGTGGCCGTGGCAAAGGTGGGTATGGAGACGGGGGCGGATACGGGGGCGGTGGCGGCTATGGCGGTGGACGCCGTGGCGGCATGAACGGTCGGTCTGGAGGTTATCACCGGCGCTATCGTTCGCCCGATCTGGCACCTCCTCCTTTGCCGCCCGATATGGGTGAGCCACTGCCGGACGGTCCGGACGCAGGGCCAATCGAATTGGAAGCGGGCAGCGGAGTGCTGGAATTGCACCCCAACGGCTATGGGTTTCTGCGCACCATAACCAACAATCTTTCGCGTGAGCGCAGCGACCCCTTTGTGCCCGGAACGATGATCGAAAAGTTTCGGCTCCGCGAGGGCGTGCTTGTCAGCGGTATGGTTCAAGCCGGCCGGCGACAGCAAGGCCCGCGGTTGAAGGAAATCATGGACGTCGACGGCATGAAGCCCGAAGACTATCCCAATGTGAAATCGTTTGATCAATTGACTCCAATCAATCCCGAAAGCTGGTTACAGCTCGAAACCGGGCAGCAGCCGATTACCACACGAGTGATCGACTTGCTCACGCCAATCGGCAAGGGGCAGCGAGCGCTGATTGTGGCCCCACCGCGCACCGGCAAGACGATTTTGCTCCAGCAAGTGAGCCAAGCGATCTCGGAAAACTATCCTGAGATGCATTTGATCATGCTGCTCATCGACGAGCGCCCAGAAGAAGTGACGGATATGCGGCGTAATGTCCGCGGAGATGTAATCGCCAGCAGCCTGGATCGAGACGTCGAAAGCCACGTACGATTGGCCCAACTGGCCGTCGAGCGCGCCAAGCGGTTGGCGGAAATGGGCAAAGATGTGTTCTTGCTGATGGACTCGATTACCCGCATGGCACGGGCGTTCAACAAGGTCACCCGCGGCGATCGCACGGCGACCGGCGGCCTCGACATTCGAGCGCTCGATATCCCCAAGAAGCTGTTTGCCACGGCTCGCGTCTTCGAGGAAGGGGGGTCGCTCACGATTATGGCGACCGCACTAATCGATACCGGCAGCCGCATGGACGAGGCGATTTTCCAGGAGTTCAAAGGGACCGGTAACATGGAACTGGTGCTCGATCGCAAGCTGGCCGACCGTCGAGTGTGGCCGTCGCTGGACATTTCGCAGTCGGGTACGCGGCGCGAAGAAAAGCTGCTCGACCCTGACACGCTGCACGCCGTCACGATGCTACGGCGGACGCTGTCGAACATGCATCATGTGGATGCGATGGAGCAGCTTACCAAGCAGCTTGCGAAGTTTAAAACAAACCGCGAATTTATCTCGTTAATCGCCGGTGCGAAGGCGGGGGTGGACTAAGGCAGATTGCTTGAAAGCAAGGAACTTGCTGCCCCAACGTTGACTCAGGGCAATCGCGATGCGAAAACGAGTGTCGCGGCGCGCCGGCACAACGCAATTTCCAGGCATTGCCCCGCGCCGAATGGCGTCCGCCGGTGACACGACAAAGCTCGATCCTGAGCCGCCGGAGTGGGTATAGTGGCTGATCTCCGCAGGGTTTCGTTCGGTCAAGCTGCACCGGCTATGCGAAATTGTTCTGAATACGCCCTGCGATGAGGGCCGAGCCGCCTTCTGAACCAGATTATTCCAAGGATCGCCTCCGGCACGAACTGTCTACAAATCGTTCGTTCGCCTTCTTCAATTGCCCTGAGGCTGGCTGGGCATCTCATTTCGCGCTCTTCTAGCAAAAAAATCGCTCTAGGAGCTTTCTGCGTGAAACTAGTAAAATCATGTAAAGTTTACCGACGGTTTGGCCGATAGCCTGGCCGCCGCAACACGACCGGAAGTTTTCGTTGTTCCTGCCCAAGCAAGGCTTTACGACGCAAAACATCCCGTTCAGCCGCCGTAAGGCACAAGAGATGCAACCCACCTGACCCACGGTAGTTTCTGCGAGCCGATCGTCCGCCAGCATTGGCGATTTGCGCTTGATTTCTGGTATCGCTCGGTTTTGCAGACCTGCCTACCTGCCGACCCGCACGGAATGCGGTTCGAGACGTTTCCGCCCCGCCACACCATTATCGGAGACCTGGAGCATGGAAGCTCGCTTCTTCCCGGCCGTCGTCGTGCTTATCTTGATTGTTTCGATGGGCGCCAGCACTCGGACGCCCAATTTCACGGTAGACGCCCCTACTCCCGAATTGGCCGACAAGATCGGCAAAGCCGCCGAGAAATATCGTCGCGATCTGGCGATCGAATGGCTCGGCAGGCCGATGCCCAATTGGTCGAAGCCGTGCCCAATCGTCGCCGAAGTGGCGCCGCACCTGGGGGCCGGCGGTGCGACCAGCTTCGTATTCGACCGCGGCGAAGTTTTCGGCTGGGACATGAAGATTCAAGGCAACGAGCAGCGATTGCTCGACAGCGTGTTGCCGCACGAAGTGACCCACACGATTTTCGCCAGCCATTTTCGCCGCCCGTTGCCTCGTTGGGCCGACGAAGGCGCATGCACCACGGTCGAGCATATCGCCGAAAAATCCAAGCAGCAGCAAATGCTCATCAGCTTTTTGAAGACGAATCGAGGTATCGCCTTTCATCAAATGTTCGCGATGAAAGATTACCCGAAAGACGTAATGCCGCTCTATTCGCAAGGATTTTCGCTGGCGCGATTTTTGATTGAGCAAGGGGGTAAGCAAAAGTTTCTCGAATTTGTCGGCGATGGGTTGAAAGCCGAGAAATGGTCGGAAACGATCAAGCATCACTACGGGTACGAGAATCTGGCCGTCTTGCAAGACAAATGGCTCGCCTGGGTAAAAGAAGGAAGCCCCAAGCTGGGCGACGGCCGCGCGGACGAATTGTTGGCGTCCAACAGCCGCACACGCGCTTCGGCCAACCCGCTGTATCGCGCCCAAAGCGAAGATCCATCGAAGCCAAAGCCGACCGAATTCGCCGCGCTGCCGCCGTTGCGCCCGGTTGGTCATTCGTGGCAAGAGTCCAGCGGCGGAAGCCATGTGGACGACCGCGAAAGCGTTTATGAGCGGCATGACGCTGCCAGCAGCGCCACGGCGGAAAACAATTCAAGTTCCTCGCCACTACCAGCGTCCCGTCAAACGCCCGAACGGCTTGCCGTTCTCGACGAGAGGACCGACGCCGCGGGTTCCAAAAAAGTGTTGCTGCAATGGAGCCGACCGAGCGAGGAAGCCATCAGGAAATATTGATTGCTCCAGCGGCGAGAGAACCTCATCGGCCGGCGGTCGGCGCATCGTTTGGAACTACTCAAGCACAACTTCTTCTACACCTTGGCAAGTTCTCTCGTTTGTTGCTGACCGCGCAGCGCAGCCGCTCCAGCAGCGGCGCAAGCTTGTCAAAATTCTTCAGCCCGGTGATTTCACGTTCGGCGACTTGCATACGGCGATAGTCCACCAGGGCTCGGCTCAATGCCGAATGGACGTCCCACGAAATCGGTCGCCATCCAGATCGCAAACGGCGCGTCAAAGCGAAGGATTTCGCGGAAGTCCACAAATTCCGCCGTCGCGCATTTCTCGCCGAACCTGATTTTCACTGTCCCCTTTTTTGCACGCGTCGTTCCAGCGGATTCATCCAATCCACGCAACCCCCCTAACGGTACAGCGCGTTTCCGCTTGTCCTGTCAGGTGCTGCAGAATCACCTCTGGTTCGCCCGTTCGAGCCATCTAAGCCATTGGCAGGGTATCCAATGCACCTGGGAATGTGCCAAAGCATCACTGCATTTTCGACTGGGGTCACGCGTGTGCTTTTTTCTAGGGTGGTCGAGTCAGCAACTGAAGTAAGCGTTGCTATCGCTGCTTGCAATGTCGATCTATCGATTGCATAAGCCATAACTCGTTTATAGAAAAATACTTACAGATAGACTATGCTTAGCCGAGAGCTTTTGAAATGACGCAAAATTTTGATTCGTTGCGTTAAGGCAACGCAATTTTGCATAAGTTATTTTTGCAACAATTGTTGCGTTCCTTGCAGTTCCTATATATGCTGTTTTCATGCAGATCACTCTCACCGACGTCGCAAAGAAGGCGGAAACATCGGTTAGCACCGTTTCCCGCGCACTCGATGGGCATCCGGCTATTAGTTCGGAAACTATCGAGCGAGTTCGGCAAATTGCCGACGACATGCGTTATCGTCGCGTCCGATCGCAGCGACGGGCCAATCCGGCGAAGGGTGTTTTGGCGGGACGGACGATCGGCCTGCTTTCTCTCGGACTGGATCAGTCGCTTGTTTCAATGCCGGTGACAACCGAGGCATTCCGCGGCGCTCAAGACGCGCTGGTCGAGGCTGGCGCGAAATCGCACGTCTTCCACATGCCAGATCTGTCGCAATTGCCGGTAGGCTTTCGCACCGATCGAATGGATGGTCTCATCCTCACCGGTCCAAAATTTCCACAATTTGCCGCTGCATCAGACACTCCTGCGCTCAAGCAACTCCGCCAACTGCCAACCGTGTGGGTCGTTTGTGATCCGCCGAAGGCTTGGGGAGATTCAGTGGTTGCGGCCGATTTTGAAGTGGGTTACGGCGCTGCGGAACGGCTTGTGGCCAGCGGCCATCGAAATTTGGCTTTTTTGAACCCCGTCCCCGACAACTTGATGTTCGCTCGGCGTGAAGACGGCTTCCTCTCCGCGGCAAGGCGCCTTGGCGTCGACGTCAAATGTTTTTGCCGCTCGCCTGCGGCCGGTTGGCATCTTCCGATAGAAACGCCGCTGGTGGCCTTCGAGCCGGTGCAATTGCTGGTCGATCAGATTTTGGCTAGCCAGCCGCGTCGGACGGCAATCTTCGCCGCGTCCGATAGCGTTGCGGCACTTGTGTACTGCGCGCTGGGGATTCGTGGGCTACGCGTCGGCCACGATATCAGCGT
This sequence comes from Pirellulales bacterium, assembly GCA_020851115.1. Taxonomy (GTDB): domain Bacteria; phylum Planctomycetota; class Planctomycetia; order Pirellulales; family JADZDJ01; genus JADZDJ01. The sequence continues at coordinate 31,476 of JADZDJ010000153.1, read as the reverse complement.
GATCGCCGCCAATAACACACCTGGATTGTTGTCGGTTCCCTATCCACATTTGGCCACGTTCGACATACAGGCTCGCACCATGGGCACCGTGTCGGTGCGGCAATTGGCAACTCAAATTTCGGACAAGCAGGGGGACAAGCACATCCCCATTCAAGTCGTGCTAAAGCCCTCGTTCATACCCGGTGAGTCGGTATGCGTGCTGGCGGATTCTGGATCGACTCAGGGGAGGTAATTTAAGCACCATGATTTGACTGGGGCCGTTGCGTTGCGCTTTTGTTGAGTGCCAAAGGCAACTGAACGGTATTGAGGCGAGGCAGTTTTAGGCATCGTGAAGTTTGTGCGGTGAGTTCATGATGTTGTCGGGAGAAGGAGAAAAGGGCGAACTGAGAATGGCTGGTTTATTTCAGGGGATCTTCATTTAGGAGACTTACTATGAATTGTAAATCGTGGTATCGGCGGTTTTCGGTGATGTTGTTGGCCGGTATTTGTACCGTGCCTCTATTGTCTAGCGCGGTTCATGCCCAATCGTTTGGAATTAACTGGCAAGGGTACGCTGCTGATTATGGGCTCGGCGCGTTTAGCGTTTCCGGTTTTGGCTCGGCGTTTGGTGTGGATGCTGATGATTGGTACGAATCGCAATCTGCGGCTTCCACGTTTGACGCAAATGCGAGCAACGGGTCGGTGAGTTTTAGCTCGCCTTCGATGCAGGGGGGCACGGCCAATTTGGCATGGTCAGGGTCCGTCGAAAACTTGGCTCGCGTTGTCTTTTCACCCGGTTGGGCGCACGCGAACGACAGTGGCGCCTCGCCGCCAAATCAGCCGCATAGCGGGGAAGAGGCCGTTTTGACCGGTTGGTTGTTTAGTAATCTCAATGGTGCCGGCGAAGGATGGACGATTGACGTGCAAGTTTCAGGGCTCGACGACATTGCCACACACGCGGGAGTGCCTCTGGCGTATCAGGTGAAGCTGATCGCGTCGAGCGACTGGGGGTGGTTCGAACCTGAGAGAATTCTAGGTTTCCAGCCGGCGGATGTGTCGGATAATGACGGCAATTCCGAAACGCTCAATTTCGGCCTTCTCGACTTAGATAATAGTGGGACGTTCGACCAGCCTGATTTCTGGAACTCGGGTGGCGGCCATGGTAAAAGTTTTGGCGGCGCCGCCGACAGCACGGAAACTTTCACCGGCGACACGCTGAGCATCTCCATCGCAGGCCCAAACTTTCCAAGTTGGGATCCGATGTCGCGCTCATCTCTTGCAGGCGTTGTTATTAATTTTGTTACTCCTAGTATTCCTGGCGACTTCAACAGCGACGGCAACGTCGATGGGGCCGACTTCGTTGCTTGGCAGACGCATTTCCCCACGGGCAGCGATGCAACGCTCGAAGACGGCGATGCGGACGGCAATGGTACCGTGGATGGTGCCGACTTTGTGATCTGGCAAACGCATTTCCCGTATCCTCCTTCTCCGGGTCAAGCACAAAGCGTGCCCGAACCGTCCTCGGTTTTTCTAGCCCTGTGCAGTTCGGTCGTCGCTGCGGGAATTTGGTCGCTGCGGCGAATTCGCGTAAACTTGCGGAAATCCATTGCTCCGGCAGCGGCCGTGCTGGCCATGGTCGCCATGGGCATGGGTACTGCCGAGCAGGCCAATGCACAATCGTTTGGTGTTCATTGGACATCCGGATGGGACGGCTGTGGTCCCTACAGCATCGATGCTGATTTTGGTTCGGCCTACGGCATCGCGGGGGCCGATTGGTACGACGCAGATAACCCAAAGTCTAGCTCTGTGACGGGAGATACTCTCGGATATCAGTTTTCGTCCCCATCCATGAGTGGTGCCACGGCCAGCATTTATTGGAATTCGGCCAATATCTGGTACAGCAATTCAACTCCGGGCTGGGCTTGGTCGCATTACCAAGAAAATACGGTGACTCCAGAGTCGGGTGTCACTCCAGGGCTGCCGACGAATGGAGATGAGGCAGCGCTGGCCGGTTCATTGTCTAGCACGTACGAGTCCGCGACAGGGCTGGGTCAGAAGATCCAGGTGTCGATCAGTGGGCTGGGTGCAATTGCAACGAACAATGGCGTGCCGCTCACGTATACCGTCACGCTGTTAGCCTCCGATAACGGCTATCCGAAGAATGCTGTATTTCCGCCGGCCAGCAACACGAACCCCAATCCGGGATTCTACGTCGAGAATTTTTCGCCGGCGCTGGTGGCAGATAATGCTTCAAATTCGGAGACCGTGAATTTCGATGTTTTACCCTATCATCCACGATGGGGATCTGACCCGGTACTGCCTCCAGATCAGTCGTTTGTTCAAGTTCAAGGTCCGTTTTATGGCTCTGGCGCCACTGGCGAAAGCAGCACCATTTTTACGGGCGATACGCTGAACATCACACTCGACGGACCGTACGACTTCGGCGGTGCCTGGGGGGATTCGGGCTATGGGGTGACTAGCTTGGCTGGCTTTATGATCAACTTTGTGAATAATGCCGCGCCACCTGGAAACGCCGTGCCGGAGCCGAATGCTATTGCACTCGCTGTCTTGAGTGCAATTGGTTTGTTTTTTGCACGGAGAAATTTTGCATCGGCCTAAGGCTCGATGCTGAAAAACAGAAGAGTGAAATCGCGAAAGCGTGGGCTGCGGCTCGGCCCGCAAGGGCTTGAGCCGCGGCCATTTTCGGAACAGGGAAGAGGCGTTTTACTAATTTTTGGATTGCCGTTTATCGTACGAGGAGGATAGGAAATGAATCGTCGGCTGCTGGGAACAAGGAATCGAGATGGTTCCGCGGGGTTTACACTCGTGGAGCTACTCGTCGTGATTGCGATCATCGGCATTTTGATCGCGCTGTTGCTCCCGGCGGTGCAAGCGGCGCGAGAAGCGGCCAGACGAACGCAGTGCAAGAACAATCTGAAACAGCTTAGCCTTGGGTTTCTTACCCACAACAGCACTCACAAGACGTTGCCCGCGGGTGGCTGGTGCAGTTGGTGGGCGGGTGACCCAGATATGGGATACGGCCGCGAACAGCCGGGCGGCTGGACCTACAATGTGCTGCCATTTATTGAAGAAGGCCCGATTCGAGAAATAGGCAAAGGGTTGTCGGGCATCAGGCGACGTAGGGCGCTTGGCACCATGATTGAAATGCCGGTCAGCGTCTTCTATTGCCCATCGCGACGCCCACCGAAAGGTAAGTCCGTTGGTGCTGGATTCATTAATGCTCAGCCGGCGTCTAAGGTTTTCCCAAATACGGACTATGCGTCAAACGGAGGAAAGTATGTGCTTCCCTCCGATCAATGGCAGAATTGGAGTAGTGTAGGTACAAATGACGCCGCGGAAGCCGTACAAAAATTGAATGCAGGTCATAAATGGCCTGTTGTTAATACGTCGACCTGCGATGGCACGAATTGCATGGCCAAAGCATTACGTTTGGCGGAGATTTTAGACGGCACATCGAAAACGTACATGATTGGCGAGAAGTATGTCAATGTCGACGACTATGAGGAAGCTCGCTCCGACTGGGGTGACAATGAGACTTGCATGATGGGATACGATTGGGATATCGTGCGATTTAGCGTGAAGGTGCCAATTCAAGATCGGCCTGGCATCAATGACTGGAACAACTTTGGAAGCGCTCATTCGGGTGGCGTACAGATGGCGTTTTGCGACGGTAGCGTGCAGACCATCGGTTACACAATCAAGAAGGAGACCAACTGGAGTTTAGGCATGCGAGCGGATGGAGCGGCCATCGACACAACCTCATTCTAACTCCATTTCTTCTGTTGCTTTTACGGTAGTCTTACGCATGAAGCTGCATCACGCTACTATTTTGATCGTCTTTACTTTGTTCCTGTTTGGGTGCTCGCAGAGTGCATCTCGGCTGTCGCAGCCGACGGTCAGTTCCGATGCCGGCGCTGCGGCCATTCAGAAATATGATGGGAATAAAGATGGAGCGATTTCGGCCGACGAACTTGCTTCGTCGCCTGGTCTAAAAATTGCGCTTTCGCGGATTGACACCAACAAGGACGGGAAGATCACCGCTGAAGAAATTTCGAGTCGGATTGACCAATGGCGCGCATCTCGCTTGGCGTTGTCTTCGATGAACGTACGGCTTCGCCTTGATGGAAGACCGCTACAAAATGCGACTATGACTCTCGTTCCGGAGGAATTCCTTGGGCCTGCGGTAAAGACCGCCAGCGGCACGAGCGACAATATGGGCTATGTGAATGTTTGCATTTCACCGGATCCCGACGAAAATGGAGTTCATTTGGGATTTTATCGAGTTACGATTTCAAAGCAGGACAACGGCAAGGAAACCATTCCTTCGCGCTACAACGAAAAGTCGGAATTGGGCATTGAAGTCGCTCACGACTTGGACACGCAAAATTTCGGCATCGACCTGCGCAGCCAATGATCGCCTGCTTGCGACCGGCTGATGAGTGACATCACCTGGCAACTCTTTGGTCTGGTATAGCGTCCAGAAGCCGGCAAACCCGTGCGGAACTTATACTCTGCGCATTAACGATTGACGCATTTTCGAGCCGCGCCCGCCAGTCAGCGGGGCCGACCCAAACGCTTTCTGAAGAGCTCGGACCCGATTCGGAAATGTGTCCGTGGTGTGTGAGCGGAGTATATCATCCACCTTGCAACCCGGCCGACGAGGCGTTGGCGATTGCGCACTTGTTTCGTGAGCGCCGCAAATAACAGAAACTGACACACACCATTGCTGCCAGGACCAGTGCCGGTGGCTCAGGCGCACTGATCGCAGCGAGCGCCGGGGTGAAAGGGAAGTGCGTCTGCCAGGCAACGAAATCGGCGCCGTCGATGTCGCCATCGGCATCCGCATCGCCGGTCGAAAGAGTTGCGCCGCTGGGCGTTGGAAAGTGCGTTTGCCAAACCACGAAATCTCCGCCGTCAACGTCACCGTCGTGATCAAAGTCGCCGGGTAGAAGCGGCTGAGAAACCAGCGTGTAAACCCGCACATAATCGACGAGCATATTCGTCGTACTCGTCGCGAGCGAACCATATCCGGCGGCAGGAATATCTCCGGCCCAAGAATCGGTCTGGGCTTCGGAACTAAGAATCATATATTCCGAGCGATTCGAGATGGCCGTTGTATGCGTCCAAGTTGGCTGGTCATCGAAGTAGAACGTGTATTTCGTCGGCTCCCAGAGCAATCCGAACGTATGCCAGGAACCGTTTCCCATGCCGCTGCCGGATTTATTCTGCGTTGAAGAGCTGGACTGGTGCTCGGGGCCATAGCCGTCCCAATGGTTGGCCATATGAATGCGGCTGCGGTAATCGGAACCGCTGCTATTGACTCGGCGATGTTCGATGACGTCGATTTCGGTGCCGGAGGCTCCTGGATCGCCGAAAATGGGGTTGGGCCACATCGGCGTCTGCAGCCAAAATGCCGACCACATCCCTTGGCTGGTATTGAATTGGATCCGCGATTCAAAGTAGCCATAGGTCGGCAGGTACGTTTGCGAGGTGTCGATCCAGCCGTTGTAATGCGTTCCACTTTCCGTGAACGTCTTGATCGTCAGCATGCCGCCGCTCACCGATAGGGCTTGCGGCGTATAGTAATCGTCTCGGCCTTGGCCAACGCGGGCCGTCCATTTCGTGGCATCGACGCTGGAGCCAGAAAACTCGTCGGACCACAGCAGCGGCCCAGCGCCAACGGGAACCGCGAACGCCGCTTTGGGTATCGCGAGGAAAATTGCGAACAGCGGCAGCGCAATGCACCGAAAGAGTCCGGACGATGCTTTGAAAGCGATGGTGGATCGCATGATCGGTTGGGTCAGCAATCGCAACGAAGATACACAAATTATTTTACCATTGGCTCCACCATGTTTCGAGCCAAAACGAAAAGATGTGATCGGATGAGCCGCGGAACGCGTGGCGTGGCGTCGGCAAGTGGAGGTGGGACGCAGCGGCGCGAACGTGGCGCAACCGCGGCAACCCATCCACATTCGGATGCAACGATCACCATGCTGATGGCGGCCGCTTGTTAAAATAGCCGCCTACTGCGGGTCGCTTGCCGCTGGTAGAATTTGGTGAACGCAAGGAGCCTCAACCCCATGACCACATACGCACATCCTGAAGTTCTCGTCTCGACTCCCTGGGTGGCCGAGCACTGGAACGACCCGAAGATTCGAATCGTCGAGTCGGACGAAGACGTTCTGCTCTACAACACCGGCCATATTTCCGGCGCGGTGAAGATCGACTGGCATACCGACTTGCAAGACCAACTCGTGCGCGATTACATAGACCGCCAGCGATTTGAAGAGCTTTGCCGCTCGAAGGGCATCGCCAACGACACGACTGTCATCTTCTACGGCGATAAGAACAACTGGTGGGCGGCCTATGCGTTTTGGGTGTTTAAGCTATTCGGCCACGACCAATGCCTACTGATGGATGGCGGCCGGAAACGGTGGGAGCTCGACGGGCGAGAGTGGTCGCGCGAGCCGGAGCCGACTTACCCGCGCACGGAATATGCGGCGATGGAACCCGATCTGTCGATACGGGCGTTTCGCGACGAAGTGCTGAAGCACAGCGAGGCCGGCAAGCCGTTGGTCGATGTTCGCTCTCCCGGCGAATTCAGCGGCGAAATGCTCCACATGCCCGATTATCCGCAAGAGGGTGCGCTGCGCGGCGGACATATTCCGGGCGCAGTGAGTATTCCCTGGTCGAAAGCCACCAACGACGACGGCACCTTTAAGTCGGCCCGCGAATTGGAGAATTTGTACTGCCGCGAGAACGGCCTCACGCGCCGTGCGCGGACGATCGCCTATTGCCGGATCGGCGAACGAAGCAGCCACACATGGTTCGCGCTCAAGTATTTGCTCGGCTTTAAGCACGTCAAGAACTATGACGGTTCATGGACCGAATGGGGCAATCTGGTGGGAGCGCCGATCGAACGCTCCGTGCGGCCCGCTGAGGCGACAGCGCTGGAAATTGCCGCGGAAGCGCGTGCGGCAGGCCGAGGCGAACCAGTGGTGACTGGGAGCGTTGGATCAGAGGGCGATGGCCCACATCATTTGCACTTGAGCACGCACGAAGGATCTGCCGACCCATATACGCCGTATTCTCCCGCGCCAGGAGCCAAGTAGACCATTTGCGGAGCGGAGAGCTACGAAGTCGGTCAAAATGACATCTATGCCGGGAAATCAAGCCGGCCCCCTACTGAGAGCGGTGAATGCCAGAGGTTGCTGCAAAGCTCGATCAGATCGTCGCCGAATTCGCTGAACTTGAGCCGCGCGAGCGATTGGAATTGCTGCTCGACTTCGCGAACAACTTGCCGCCATTGCCTGCGCGGCTGCAAGCGGAGCGCGACGCGGGATTGCATCGAGTTCACGAATGCCAAACGCCGGTGTTTATCTGGGTGGAACTTGTTGGCGGGCTGGTGCAAATTCACGCCGACGTCGCCCCCGAAGCGCCGACGGTCAAGGGCTTTGTCGGGATATTGGTTGATGTGTTCAGCGGCGCGACGCCAGAAGCGATTTTGCAATCTCCATCTGATCTGCTCCATCGACTACAACTGAGCGAGTCTCTCGGCATGGTTCGAACCCGCGGGCTTGGCGGGGTTTTGCATTTCATTCGCAGGCAAGTGAGCCGTGTTTCAACCGCAAACCCCTCTGGCCAACAATGAGCCAACGGGTGAATTGAACGCGCTAGCCCGCCGTTCAGGGTGTGCAGTTTGCCCTTGTTCGGTTTCCGCGCTCTCGCTATTCTCTTCAGCCGCTGGAATTGGTGTCGGGGCGCGCTGCGCGCACGGGTGACGTTAGAATTCTTGGATTTTCTCCTTGGCAAGGAGGCTAGGGAATGGCTTTTCGATCGATCATCGCCGCTGGCAGTCTAGTGCTTGCCGGCATCGTAAGCAGAGCGGTTCTGGCCCAAGCGCCTCCGGCCGCAATACCTCCGGAGAATGGCGTCAATTGGCGGCCGCCTGTGGCCGGCTCAGCTGCCGGCGGCCCTGTGCAATCGGATCCTTCGGGTCCGCGCACGCCGATCGCCAAAGTCACTACGGGCAATGGAACGCTGCCGAACGACTCCGGACAGGTGTGGCGAGAATACGACATCACACCCTACACGTTGCGAGTGACTACCACGACTCGCCCCGAGCAAGCGATTGTCGATTGGATACTCCGCGAAACCGGCTACGAGGCTTGGCATAGTGACCCAGTTGGCTTGCTCAGCGCCAATGGCCGCGTGCTGCGCGTGTATCACACGCCGCAAATGCAAGACACCGTTGCGGAAATCGTCGACCGGTTCATCAACACGCAAGCCGAGACTCAGGCCTTCGGCATGAGACTGATCACGCTTTCAAGCCCCAATTGGCGGTCGAAGCTGCATCGCGCGCTGCGCCCCATTCCCGTGCAGTCGCCAGGCGTGCAGGCATGGATTGTCTCCAAGGAAGATGCAGCGCTGGTGATCGCGGAATTGCAAAAGCGCTCCGATTTCCGTGAACACAGTTCGCCCCATTTGCTGGTGCAAAACGGCCAAGCGACGGTCGTCTCCGCATCGCGGCCGAAGAATTACATCAAAGATGTAACGCTCAATCCGCAAGTCTGGCCTGGCTTCGCGCCCGAAACAGCAGTGCTCGACGAAGGCTACTCGCTCGAATTCAAACCGCTTATTTCGATCGACGGAAATGCGATCGATGGCGTCATCAAATGCAATATCGACCAGATCGAAAAGATGGTCGATGTGCCCATCGATGTGCCGACCGCGACGGCTCCAAGACAAAAAACCACGATCCAGGTGCCGCGGACGAGCAGTCATCGCTTTGCGGAAAAATTTCATTGGCCAATCAACATGGTGCTGGTGATCGGCTTCGGCGTGGTGCCGACGCCGACCCCTACCGAATCGAGCGGCATCCGAGTGCCAGGGCTGACCCCGCCCGACCATGCAGATTTGCTCGTGTTCATCGAAAATCGCGGAGTCATTCGCCCACCAGTCGCAGCCCCGCCAGCGGTGACGACGACTTTGCCGCCTTCCAATGTCATTCGTCCGTTTTAATTGGACACATCGAGCCATAAGCCGACGCGACCACTGCGGTTAACCAGCAACGGAGGACGTTTTTCGGGCCGCGAACGACGATGTTGCCGCGGAAGCATGGTTGTTCTGGTAATTTGCGTGCGATATATTGTCTGGGTTAAATTTGTCGGTTAAGTAGGTCACTGCCATGCCAGAATCGAATCGTCGCGTCGTAATCACCGGCCTGGGACTAGTAAGCCCGCTGGGCAGCAGTAAAGAAGCCCTTTGGGACGCGTTAACATCGGGGCGCAGCGGCATCGGGGCTTTGGAGGCGGTGCCGTCGAAGTTTTTGCCCACGCACGTCGCGGCTGAGGTTCGCGAATTCACCGGCGACATCGAGAATTTCGGCTCACTCGAGAAAGAGTTAAAAAAGGCGATCCGCAAGGGCTTGAAGGTGATGTGCCGCGAATGCCAAATGGGCGTCGCGGCGGCTCAGTTGGCTTTGGCCGATGCCGGCCTGGTCGTCGGAGAAGGCAAATACGACCCCGAGCGCACCGGCTGCGTCTTCGGCACCGATTACATGCTAACCATGCCGGAAGACTTCAGCGCCGGCATTAACCGCTGCCGGGATGCCGCAGGGGCGTTTGAATACGACCGATGGGCCACGGAAGGTATGCCGCAACTTTCGCCGCTGTGGCTGCTCAAATATTTGCCGAATATGCCGGCCAGCCACGTGGCGATTTACAACGATCTTCGCGGGCCAAACAACTCGCTTACCCACCGCGAAGCCGCCGCGAATCTAGCGATCAGCGAAGCCTACCGCACAATTTTGCGAGGCAGCGCCGAGGCGATGGTGGTTGGCGCGACAGGCACTCGCGTGCATCCCATGAAAACGGTTCATGCCGCGCAGACTGAAGAACTCGTCAGCAACGGCGTGGATCCCTCGCGATCCAGCCGCCCGTTCGACAAGAACCGCAGCGGCATGGTCATCGGCGAAGGTTCTGGTGCGATCATTATTGAAGAACTGGCGACGGCGAAAGCTCGCGGCGCCACGATCTACGGAGAAATCGTCGGTCGCGGTGCATCGCATGTGGCCGACAAGCACTGTGTTGCCAAACGCGATGTGGCGTTGGCAAATGTGATTCGTGCCAGTCTGCGATCGGCCGAAATGGCTGCCGACGAAATCGGCCACATCCACGCCCACGGTCTGAGTACCCGCACTTGCGACGTGGACGAAGCCAAAGCCATTCGTGAAGTGTTCGATGCCGCAACCGACCAAGTGCCGGTGACGGCAGCCAAGAGCTATTTCGGAAATTTAGGGGCCGGTAGTGGCATGATTGAACTGATTAGCAGCGTGCTTGCCTTGCAGCACGGTAAGCTGTTTCCGATTCTGAACTATGAAACGCCAGACCCCGCTTGCCCCATCGCCGTAGCCAAACCAAACGGCGGCGAAATTCCGGCCGGCGCGTCATTTTTGAACCTCAACGTGACCCCTCAAGGCCAGGCCAGCGCGGTCTTGGTGCGTTCGATCGCGTAACGCTCCGCGGGAAAACGGCGAATCAATGGCGAACGGTGCCTTTCCGAGTCATGTCCGTGAGGAAACGGGGCCGAAGCAGCGACATCGATGGTTGGCGAATTGGCCGCCATCGTTTCGGGCTAATCAGTGGGACTGGAGCCGGGAGCACACTTCCCTGGCGCCAGCGAAGTGCTTGATTCGCTGATCGGCAAAAGGTAGCGACTGGACGGTTTAGCATCGCAAGGACTGTTTCACGCGGATGGTGCTGAGACTGGCCGCTGCTGTCGTCCAACCAATGGGTGAATCTCTGCGCCCTAGAATCGGTGCGCACGATACACGCCGCCCATTGAGCGTAGATGCATCCAGAACCTTCGCTGCATCGCCTCCGCCGACATACCCTTGGCCAACGCCGCGCAGAACCAATCCGGGATCAATCGCAACCTGATGCTACACCAACTTTTTAACTGCCGAGACCGAATCCGCAGCGTGTCGCGTGAGCAGTTGCCTCTGTGGTAGGGGTTCGTTAGTGTTGCAACCGGCTGCGATAGCGCGCGCTGACGCGATGCATCAATGCACGCTCTTCCGGCGAGATGGCTTCCATGCCTAGTTCTTTGACGCGAATGAGCACTTCGTCGAAACGTCGTTCTTCTTCTTCCTCGATTTCATGCAGCCGCTGCTCTTTGCGGTCGCGCCTCTCTTGCAACCAACGTTTGAAGAAATTGGGCCGGCGCGACGCAGAGGCAGCGCGTTCCAGGCTGGTATAGCCCTGCGAAAAATCGTAGCCGAATAACTCATCGTCGATTTCCTCCTCTTCAATCTTGCGGGCTTCTTGACGCGCGCTGAAAAAGAGGTAGACGGCCAGCGTCGATAGCGGAACCCATTCGGGCAGTAGTCGTGCGCCGCTTCGCTGATAGAAGAACCAGCACAAGCCGCACAAGCACAGCGAGATGACTAGCCCGCTGCTGCTGACAACTCGCGTGGCGGATCGATAGCCCATCACAGGCCACAAAATACTGCGCAGCGCGCGGCCACTGTCGAGCGGCGCGGCCGGAAGCAGATTCACGACCAGCAGCAGCCAATTCATCCAAAAGGCCAGCTTCACGCCCACGATTGGCAATGATCCGCTGAGCAAACCTGACGGGTAGAGCGGTTGCCGCAACAAGTGGCTGACATCCACATTTTTCAGGATCAGAAACGGTGTCAGCGCGAGCATAAATACCAAATTCGCCAGCGGTCCAGCGAGTGCCGTAATCACTTCGCGCGGCGTTTCGTGCGGCACATGCGGTGGGTTCAACCCTCCCAATGGTCCTAACACGACCAGATCCATGCCGCCGCCGCAGTACCACGCGGCAATACCATGCCCAATTTCATGCACGACGACGCAGGCCAGTAGCACAACCGCCGCCAGAACGCCGTAAGCCGTCATATCGACATCGGCGTAAACGTGCGACCGCAAACCTGCCAATTGGGCCAAATAGCAACCCAACACGCTGACCACAAGAAACGACGCGTGCAATCGAATGCGCACGCCGCCCCAGAGGCCAACGTTTAAGCTCCAATTGTTCAATTCACGCATAGCACGATACCGCCTCGCTCAACGTCCGCTCTGCAGCGCCATTGGGCGGCGAGACGCTCTTCATCACCGATTCAGCAAGTGCAATTCGTGCGCCGCAACCCTTGGACTGCCGCGCCTTAACAGCTATCCTAACACGCGGCGGATACCTAGGCAATCAAAACTGTGCAGCAGGCAGCGCAATTCACCTTTCAAAATGGGATAACTTGCGAGCTTGCCGCGCCTGCAAGAGGGACGTGGAAAACACTGGATATTCAACTCCTCCAAATCACGAGCGAACACGACGGACTACCATTCTCAAGTGTCAAATTGAAAAAAGGATTCGTCGTGCCGCAATACAGGGGAAATCGCCTGCCGAGCAGTTTGCTGGGCTGAGCAGAAAAGCACCTGGTGCAGGCAAATCCCAGTGCGTCAAATGACGAAGGTATTCGATCTAGACTGGAAAAAGAATTCCCTGCCGACGACTTTTCCGATACGATCAACCGCCTTTGAGTGATGCATTCAGAAAACTCCGTTATGTTCATCGCGCCTGAAATGGCGACCTTTCATGAGTGATCAACCGGAACTGTTGCTTCAAGCCCGCCGATTCCACGTCGTTCGCATATCGCGACAGTTGGCCGACGGCACGACATGTACCCACGATGTGGTGATGCACCCAGGGGCCGTCGTAATCTTACCGATGATCGATGCCGACCATGTCTGCCTGATTCGCAACTACCGCATGGCGGTGGGAGAAACATTGCTGGAATTGCCGGCGGGAACGCTTGAGCCTGACGAAGATCCAGCCGCGACCGCGCGGCGCGAACTGATCGAAGAAACCGGCCATCGAGCGGATCGCATAGAGAAGCTGTGCGAGTTCTATATGTCTCCCGGCGTACTCAACGAAAAAATGTACCTGTTTGTGGCAACTGGATTGCATGCCGGCAAAACGGCGCTCGAGGTGGGCGAGGAGATCGAAGCCGTTGTTGTGTCCTGGGATGAAGCGATGCGATTAGTCGTGGCTGGCGAGATACGCGATGCCAAATCGCTGGTCGGCCTGTTGCTTTACGATCGGCTGCGGCCGATTGCATTTTGATTGCTGGCGGGTAGGCATTGCGCGAGAATCAAGTGATTGCATTGCAACATGGCGATCTGCGATCGCCGCGGCGTTGGCCCGCTGTACATGGGCGGCTTCGAAAGACAATTGGCTCGCTGGCTAAGAGAAACGAATCATCGGAAACCTTTGACTGCCTGTCGCCGATATTGTTTAGGTGTTTTGCTCCACACAAGCTCACGGTAAAATTCAGAACGTAGCGGCCGCGCAGGTGTCAAAATTGTTTGGCGCATTCGCTGCGAAATGGGCCGCGACTTGGTCTTGCGTCGATCGCGCGGACTTTTCGCACAATGGCTTCGCCCTCGTAGCTCAACCGGATAGAGCACCTGCCTTCTAAGCAGGGGGTTGCAGGTTCGAGTCCTGCCGAGGGTACTGTTGTTGTGTTCAGTAGTTCCGGCACGGAGCCGCAATTAAACGCAACGTCTTGCGTCGCCTCACCTTGCAACGGTGGGGCGTTTTTTGTTGGTGGGGGCGTTTTCGCTTCAGTGCGAATAGGTTCGGCGGTTTGCTGCACCACCTGTTGCACCACCTTTCCGCCGTTGGCTTGCCCCGTGGCTCGGTCAAAGTGGGCATCGGTCGTTTGTAGGAACTATGTATGGGGCGGCAACGGCGTGAGTGGCAATCTGATGTGCTCGGCCTGCCGGGATTGGCACTGCTGGAATTCGATCGGCTTCAGCGGCGAACTGGCGGCGAAGCAGATCGTCGCCCTGATCGCGGCCGATTTGCATGCGCTGGACGGCTTTGAAGAACAGTTCGCCGGGATGGTGCAACTCGCTCGCCGCAGCGGCAGCGGCGATCACGCCCGGCAGCGGCAGCAATTGCAAGACAAGCTCCGCAAGCTGGGCGCCGAGCAGCAGAACCTGGCCCAGTCGATGGCGATGCTGGGAACGCGCGACTGGATGCAGGCCAAGCTCGTCGAGTTGGATGCCCAGGAGGCGGCCTTGCGAGTCGAGCAAATGAAGTTGGAACGCGCCTGCCAGCGGCAACTGATCTTGCCAGATTCCCCGGGCGCGCTGGCGCAGCGGTTGCTCGCCGAGTTCGAGCGGCTGGCGCTGACCTCGCCCGAGTTCGGCGACCTGTTGCGGCTGCTGACGCCGAAGTTCTTCGTGTTCGCGGTGCGGCGCTGCGACGGGGGCGATCCCAAGCCGCGGGCGATGGTCGAGATCAACCTGGCCGCGCAGTTTCCCGACCTACGGCAACTGCCTGGGATGATGGAACTCACGACGAAACGGCACGTGTTCAACGTCTTCGAGCCTTCCAAGCCCGAACGCATTCGCGTCGAAGCCGTGACCTTGGCCAAGCAAGGTCTCTTTCAGCGAGATATCGGCCAACGACTCTCCGAGCCAGCGTTTCAGGCGGAAGTCAGCAAGGCGCTGCGGTTGCAGCAAGCGATGGACCAGCAGGGCCTCGACGACCCGTACCAGATCCTCCTCGAGCCGCCGGCGGATTACAAGAAGTTGCGGCGGTATAAGAATGCCAAGTATTGCTTCACGCCCAAGCCCGGCTACGTGCCGCCGGAAATCTCGTAGGCCACCTCAGCCAGAGTTGTGGTTACCCTTCCCACCCCCGGCGGCTTTCCGTCGGGGGTTTTTCATGCGCAAGCAGGAGCCTGAATAATGCCGAACGTCCAAGGATCATTGACCGACTCCGTGCCGGGGCCGATTCCGCCCGGCACGCCGCTGTATCGACTCGTTCAAAGGGTTGCCGCAGCCGTCGCCGAACAGCGCGGCCAAACCGCACCGACACGTCCACTTGCAGACAAAGTCGCCGCCACCGATCGCCAAGAGCAACGCACGTGAGCCGATGGGCTGGGCCAAGCGTTGGCCGAACCACGGCTACCGCACACGGCCACCAGCGCAGGGCAAGCGTTCTCGAATGCCGTGGTCGTTAGTGCGTACCCCTACTCAAGCATTGAGTGATTGATTTTCGTCCCGGCAAGGTGCCGGGGCGGTCTTGTGTTCCCACAAGGCCGCTCCGGCCGGGGCGGCCTGTCCCTTTCCAGAGGAGGTCGCCCATGGATGCCTATGTTCGCAGCCTGCGGACTACGAATGGCCGTTCGCTGCCCGACAGGTTTCTTCAATTTCTACCCCGGATTCGGTCCCAAGCACAATCCGCTTTCTGCTTCAAAAACCCTGACGAGCGGGAAGAGCTAGTGGCCGAGACGGTCGCCAACGCCTATGTCGCTTACCGGCGGCTGGCGGACCAAGGCCGAGCAGAACTGGCCTATGCCACGCCGCTGGCGCAGTATGCAATCCGTCAGATCCGAGTCGGGAGGCGTGTCGGCGCGCGGCTCAATCGCCACGAGGTGTTGTCGCCCTATGCCCGCTATATGCAGGGCTTCAAGGTCGAGCGGCTCGATCAGCCTGGCCAGCCAGCCGGCACGTGGAACGAGGTGTTGCTCGAAGACCGGCGCGCTGGCCCGGCGGAAACGGCGGCCGCGCGGATCGATTTAGCCGCTTGGCTGCGCATGTTGCCGACGGCGAAGCGTCAGGTTGCCGCGGCTCTGGCCACGGGCGAACCGACCAGCGCTGTGGCGCGGCGATTCGGCGTCACGCCCGGCCGCATCAGCCAGCTCCGCCGGTGGTTGCGCTCAAGCTGGGAGCAGTTTCACGGACAGCCGGCCGGCGTCTAACGAAGCTTTGCCGGCGCCATCGGCAACGAGCGCGGCGAAAGAGCTTGGCCGATGACCTCGTGTCAGCGGTGCAACCATTTGACTTCGATCCACCCATTCGCACGCTCACACTCACGGGTGTCGCGTGCGAATGGGCATCGAAGATAGTGGAACGAGGCGTTTTTCTTTAGCATTCGGCAAAGCAACGGTATGGAAGGCGAATTCTGCCACCCGGTTTGCTGGCGATCGCGAAGTGTTCTGGCTGTATCGCCGCAAACATTCTGACACCCAAAAAGCAACTGCCGTACATCAATAAACCGCCTTCCGCAGGTGCTTTTAATCATTGTCGGGCTTTGGTAAGGTTTCTACACGCTTGCAGTCCGTCCCTTGCGACCACGGAAGCCGCTCCCGTGCCTTCAACCAACGATTACCTATTGGTCAACGAGGCCGCCGACCTACTCGGCGTATCACCGAACACAATCCGCAATTGGGGCCGCGACGGCAAAATCGCCGAGTACCGGCACCCAGTCAACAACTATCGGCTCTTCAGTCGGAGTGAACTGGAGCATATCCGCAAGAAGCTCAACTCGCCGTCCCGGCGAAGACCGAAGCCACGCTGAGCGATGTACACCGACTACCAAAGCCAGTTCTGGGCACACGCTCTGACGCTCAAGAGTGCGTCGGACAGCGTCCATAATTTGTCGCGTTCCATCGCGAACGCGAAGGTAGACCTCAATCCACATCAGGTTGACGCCGCCCTATTTGCGTTTCGCTCGCCGCTTGCGAAGGGAGCGATTCTCGCGGACGAGGTTGGCCTTGGTAAAACCATCGAGGCTGGCATCGTGCTGGCCCAACGCTGGGCCGAACGCCGCCGTCGAATCCTTCTGATACTTCCCGCAACGCTGCGGAAACAATGGCAGCAGGAAATCGAGGAGAAGTTCTTTCTCCCGACCGTCGTGCTGGAATCACGCAACTTCAATCAATACCAACGCGACGGCCATCCGAATCCCTTCGAGCAAGATGGGCGGATTGTCGCCTGCTCGTATCACTTCGCATCCGCCAAGTCGCAAGAGCTTCGCCGAGTCAGTTGGGACTTAGTTGTCATCGACGAGGCCCATCGACTTCGCAACGTCTACAAGCCCGGCAACAAGATGGCTCGGAACATCGCCGACGCGGTTGGAAGTTCTCCCAAGCTGCTACTCACGGCAACTCCGCTGCAAAACTCCCTCATGGAGCTTTACGGACTCGTCAGCATCATCGACCCGCATGTCTTCGGCGACGCCGCATCATTCCGCGAGAAATTTGTCCGCACGAACGACGAAGAGCAACGCAATACCTTGCTGAAGGAGCGACTGAAGCCGCTCTGTCAGCGAACGCTGCGAAAGCAGGTGCTCGAATATATCCGCTTCACTAATCGCGTCCCGATAACACAGGAGTTTCTCCCGTCCGATGCTGAGCACCAGCTTTATCAGCAGGTCTCAGCCTACTTGCAACGAGAAACACTGCTCGCCTTGCCGTCGAGTCAACGGATGTTGATGACGATGATTCTGCGGAAGCTCCTGGCGTCGTCCAGCTTCGCCATTGGCGGCACGTTGAGAAGGCTTGTCAACCGGCTTGAAGACTTGCTCGCCAAGAATGAAGTCTCTGAAACGGCTCACATTGAAGACGACGTGGAGAATTTGGAAGAGCTTCAGGACGAATGGGAAGAAGAGCCGGTCGAAGAGCCGGAGATTGACCCTGCTCTGATTCGGGAAGAACTCGCTGAACTCAAGAAGTACGCCGACCTTGCAGACGCCATCGGCCAAAATGCCAAGGGTACGGCCCTGCTTTCCGCCTTGAAGATTGCCTTCGAGAAGGCGGACAGCTTGGGAGCCAAACGCAAGGCTGTCATTTTCACCGAGTCGCGTCGCACTCAGGACTATCTGTTCGACCTGCTCAGCAAGAACGGTTTCGCGGGCAAGCTAGTGCTGATGAACGGCACCAATACCGACCCGCACTCACGAGAACTCTACGAGCAATGGTGCAAGCGGCACGAAGGTGAAAGCGTCGTCACGGGTTCACGCTCCGTCGATACTAAGGCCGCCATCGTCGAAGAATTCCGCGACCGGGCATCGCTGATGATTGCCACCGAGGCCGGGGCCGAGGGCATCAATCTGCAATTCGCTTCGCTCGTGGTCAACTACGACCTCCCTTGGAATCCCCAACGCATTGAACAACGCATTGGCCGCTGTCATCGCTATGGCCAGCAGCACGACGTTGTCGTCGTCAATTTCCTGAATCGACGCAATGAGGCCGACCTTCGCGTCTTTCAATTGCTGTCCGAGAAATTCCAGCTATTCGACGGCGTCTTCGGGGCAAGCGATGAAGTTCTTGGGGCATTGGAATCAGGCGTTGATATTGAGCGTCGCATTGCCCAGGTCTATCAGGAGTGTCGCTCCACGGAAGAGATTCAGACGGCTTTCGACAGCTTGCAGGCCGAGCTTGAAGAGCAGGTCCAGTCTCGCATGGCCCAAACGCGGGAAGCATTGCTCGACAATTTCGACGAGGACGTTCACGCTCGCCTGAAGGTCCATCGCAAACAGGCATTTTCCAGTCTCTCCGACCGCGAACGCTGGCTTCTGTCACTGACACAGCACGAGCTAGGCGACCAAGCGACGTTCAATCCGAAGCAGCCTCGCTTTTTCTACACAGGCGACGAGTCTCGCAAAGGAAACTACAACCTGGATTGGAAGCAGGCCGAAAAGGACGGCGACGCCTTCTATCGGGCCGACCATCCGCTGGCCGTACTGCTCATCGAGCGAGCCAAGCAGCGAGAGCTTGGCATCGCAGAAGTCGCATTCGACTACGCCGCCCACGGCAGCAAGATTGCCGCCTTGGAGAAATTCAAAGGCTCAACCGGCTGGCTCGAATTGTCGAGGCTCACCGTCCAGTCCTTCGAGTGCGAAGAATTCCTAGTTTTCGCCGCCACGACGGACGACGGCAACCGACTCGACAGCGACTTGTGTTTCAAGCTGCTCAATCTTCCCGCGACCATAACGAGCCAGTCGCAGCCCAAGGTCGCCGGGCAGATTCTCGATGAGGCACGCAAAGCTGAGGCAAGCCGTTGCGTCAAACAGGTTGATGACCGCAATGGTCTCTTCTTTGACGACGAAGTCGCCAAGCTGGAGCGATGGTCGGACGACCTAAAGCTTGGGTTGGAGCGAGAAATCAAAGACCTTGACCAGCAGGTAAAAGAAATTCGCCGCGAGAGCCAGACCGCCACCGCATTGACCGAGAAGCTCGCAGCACAGAAGCGACTCAAGAACGCCGAATCCGAACGCAACAAGAAGCGACGCGAACTATACGACGCCCAAGACGCTATCGACCGTGAGCGCGAGGCCCTGATTGCCAAGATTGAAGGTCAGTTGCGGATGAGCGAGAACCTTCTCCCGCTTTTCACCATGCGATGGGAGCTTCGCTGAACGATGGACGCCACACAGAAACCAGCCACCGATGGAACGCAGCAACGACCGTTGTTGACCTGGCTAATTCTCGTCTATGACAGAGCTGCTGAAGAGAGATTCCCATTCAAAAGAAAGTGGTATCGCTTCAACTACGGGCGGGCGACGCCAAAGCAGATGGAAGATGTCCTTAGAATCTGCGGACACCGTAAACCCGAACTGCTTCCCAACGCCCCGCCGTTGGGTTTGGAGGAACCCCGTGTCTCCTTTCAGCTTGGGGGCACGACCTTCACAAGTCGGCAAATCATCGAGTATCGAAACTTGTTTGACCTTGTCCCAGAAGGCGACTTGCAAGAGGGCATCGAACAGTTTTCGGGCTTCCTGAGCGTCACGCTTGCTCACGACTCCTATTTTGAAGATGAGAATGAGAAAGCGACCATTGCGACGAAGGTGCAAGAGCACAACAAGAAGCATCCGGCCTACCGCTATCATCCCAACCAGCTTTATGACCGCTGCGTCAGTCGCTTGTTCAAGGAGCGACTCCACAAGGAAGAGAGCTACGTGATTCAGTTCTCGCGTCGCGGTAATCGTGCCCGCACTGAGGCGTTGCAGACGGCCATCGAACAGGCTCGCAACAACCTGCGGGCCTCATGGGGCATCGAGGCGACATCGCCAATTGAAATTATGGCGGCCAAACCAGCCGACGCCGGAGGTCTGCAAGCCGTGGACTACATGCTGTGGGCCTTGCAGCGTTTGTACGAGCGAGGCGAAGAGCGTTATTGGGAATTCGTCGCCGCGAAAGCCAGTCTTGTCCACGACGTGGACGATACGCGAGTGAACGAGTACGGCGTGTACTACACCAAGAAGAACCCGCTCAAGAAGGAGAGCCTAAAAAACCCGCCAACCTAAAAAAATAGAGCCGGGAATATGAGGGCTCGCAAGCGAGCCACACGGCATGGAGCCGAATTTCGTTCCCAACTCTAGTAGAAGCATACATCGGACAAGACGGGGAATCAATCGAGGAGAATCGAGCCGGAGGAAGCCATTTTAGCCCCCTTTCCTGGCCGGTGCTCGCCCTATCCCACCATAAGGACAGAAATTGGCTCGTCGCAGTTCGCCGACTCTCAGTAAGGATTTTGCAGCGTGAAGATTCAGTTTGACAGCAACCAGGACTACCAACTCGACGCCATCAAGGCGGTCGTCGATACCTTTGACGGCCAACCGCTGGCACAAGGCGAGTACGAGATTCGCTTCGACGCCGTCGGAGGCGACTTGCTCAGCGACTTGGGAGTGGGCAACAACCTTGTGCTCGATGAAGCCCGCGTTGTTCACTCGGTTTCGTCAATCGTCGTGAGCAGTTGCTTGAGGCTTGTCGGCTTGTTGAAGCGGGACTGAGCACCCGAAAAAATGTCGCCGAGCAGTCCTTCTTGCTGTCCCAACGCACGCAGCACGTTCGCATAATAGTCGGTCAAGTCGGTCCCGGCTTTCGCCGTAAGAGCGGGCCAGGAGCAATTGAGCGTCGTGATTTTCTGCGGGTCATCGACGGCCCGCATCTTGATTTTGGTGAGGTCGATGCCGCGTTCATCCGACATCTTGAGGAAGAGCAAATAGGTGATTTGCTCGATGTAGTCACCGTAGTCGATGCCATCATGGCGGAGCGTATGGCAGAAGCCCCAGAGCTTTTGAACAACGTCGGACAAGTTGAAATCCTTTCAATCGGGAGGCGTCAAGCCGCGATGGCTTCATTGAGTTCGATGAGTAGCTCTTCGAGCCTGCCGTCGAATACGCGATTGGCTTGAAGCCAGCCGCCCGCTTGCTCGAATACCGGCATCAGTGTGAAATCGTCTTGGTCAATCGATAGATTCGCGACCAGATGGTCGCGAATCCGGTCGAGCCACTTTTGTTGTTCAACGGTGAATGACTTCTTCGCCGTCAACTTTGTGAAGGCCCGTCGAATGCGTTCCTCGGCCGTCAGGAGCGGCTGAGAGTCGTCCGCCGCGTGCTTGACCATCGAAATGATTTCGACCAGTGCCTTGTGATAGTGCAATTCATGGGCACGTTGGAGATTCTCAATGGTGAATCGCTCGGGAGCCGTGGCCAGCTTGTCCTTGAGCTCGGATAGGGCTGACGTGCTCCAATCACGCGGGCGGTCGAGCAGGATTTCAATTGCAGTGACCTTGTCGCTGTTCTCGTCGATGAAGCGGCTGAAGGCGACCAGATAATCTTCGGGCTTGTATTCGTCTCCTTTGCCGTCGCGAATCAGATATTCGCTGGTCACCGAGTCTTCATGTTCGATAGCCCGCACAAAGACCCGCTTCTTTCGCGTGTAGTTGACCAGCAAATCTTGGAATAGTTCGTTCCGCAGGAGCTTCATCGTCTCGACGAAGTCGTCTTCGAGTTTACGTGGTAGCGACCGGGCGTAACTGCCCAAGTCGCCATTTGCGACGCCGAAGGACGCAAAGTCCTGGCGAGCCGAGGCATCCATTTCCTTTTCAATACGTTGCAGACGCTTGACCAGGCAACGAACGTTGTAGTCGCGGTCGCGATTGCTCCAAATGTCGTCGATGATTTCTTGAATCGTCCGAAGCGGCTTGTCGGGAGGCTCGGCCGTGATGCCCGTCGACTTGCGGAAGTATTCGAGTAGCGTCCCGTCGAAGCAATCGAAGACGACGAAATGCGATTTGTCCGGATGATGCTCGCCTTTGCGGGTACCGCGACCGAGCATTTGCTCGAAAAGGATGCGGGACTTCACCGTCCGCAGAAAGACGATGAATTCCAGGTCGGGAATATCGACGCCCGTCGTGAGCAAGTCCACCGTCACGACAACGCCCGGCTGCTTGCGATTGCGGAATTCGCGAATCTGCTGCAATGGGCGGTCCACACGGCCGGTAATCTTGCGGACGAACGATTCGCCGCGACCAAAGACCTCACGGCAGATTTCGACGAGTTGGTCCGCGTGCGACGTGTGCGGCAGGTCATTCGCCGCGAATATCAGCGTCTTGGGAAATCGTCCAGTCCGCTGCTCGTGCTCGTCGGCGTACTTCTTGAGTTCGAGGATGACCTTGCGATTGGAATCGGGCGAAGTGACCTTCCGTTCGACTTCGCTCGAATCAAACTGCCGTTCGTCTTCCAGGCTGTCCCGCGTTTCGGCTCCGCTGTCCGGGTCCACCATTTCGACTTCTTCCCCTTCGTTGAGGAAGACGCCGTTCATTCTCACGTCGGAATGAACCTTTACCGCGTCATAATCGACCAGGTATCCTTCGCGGACGGCCCGTTCGTATTCGTAGCGATAGACGACATCCTTGAAGTACGCCTTCGTATGGGCGGCCGGTGTCGCTGTCAAACCGACGCGAATCGCGTCGAAGTGATTGAGCGTGTCCCGCCAGACGGAGACTTCGCCCGTCGAATAGCCGCGATGGCACTCGTCAGCGACGATGAAGTCGAAGGCATGGATGGGAATCGAAAGTTGCTCCGCGTCTTCGTCAATGTCTTCATCCGAGGAAGATTCAAAGACGGCCTGCCGACCAAATAGATTGATGGTCATCCGCTGAATCGAGCAGACGTAGACGAAGGCGTGTCCCCCGGTGGGATTCTCCAGGTAGGCTTTCGGCAGCACCTTGGGGTCGAAGGGTTCATCGTCATCGAAGTCGCCCGACTGAAAACGCTGGCTGTAGACTTCGTAAATGTGGTCGAACTTCAAACCAGGCTCCGGCTCGAATGCCGCGAAGGCCCGGACGGCTTGAGCAGCCAATGCTCGACGGTCAACGAGGAACAGGACTCGCCGGGCGACGCCTGACTTCATCAGCCGATAGATTTGATTGACGGTGGTAAAGGTCTTGCCCGTTCCCGTCGCCATCGCGACGAGCATTTGCCGCTTGCGGCGAGCGATGGCGTCCTCGACCGCCGCATTCGCTTCCTTCTGATAGGGTCGCAGTCGCGGATGGCTGTTGCTCAGTTGTCCAAGTCGTCCCAGGCTCGATTCGACATCGCCGTGAAACTTCTCGGCGAGAGCATTGGGCGTGAAGAAATCAGCGACCTTTCGCGACAAATCCAATTCGTGTCGCACGTCGTGGAACCAGATGACCTCGCCATTGGTTGAGAACAGAAACGGAACACGATAGCCGCGATAGTTGAAGGGACTCGTCGCGACTCCCTTCGAGTATCGCTCTGCCTGAAGCAGCACCCCTTGCGGTCCGAGCGATAATTTCTTTGCTTCAACCACGCCGAGCAGCCGACCATCGACGACTAGACCGTAGTCGGCCGGGCCGTTGGCCGTGGGAAACTCCTCGATTGCGTGTCGGGAGTAGTCGGCCAAGTCCGCATTTTCATCGAACGGAACGACAGTCCAGCCGAGAGCCTTGAGCTTCGGGTCAATCCGCTTTTTGCGGGTAAGCCATTCGGATTCGTGGGATGGATTGGGCACGGATGGCCGCTTTCCGGTTCATCTAGGTTTTCGTCGGGTCCGTTCGCTTGTGGGCCGTTCCGCCTCTACAAGCAGAGCGTCCAATTCCTTCCGCGAGTAAAGTCGGTAGCCGTTGACTGGGTGCCGCCGCTCGCAAATCTTGCCACCGCGTCCCCAGTTCCGCAGAGTATTCGGCGACACGCCAAGATACGCAGCGGCTTCTCGAATCCGCAGGTATCCGTCTAATTTCGGCATTGAAGCTCCTTTGCCGCTACGCGCCCCTTTGCTGAGGGTTGACTAACCTTACCAAACTCGGCATGCTATTTCCAGCAGTGGCCAACTGTCCCGCAGCCCCGGCTTTGCTCCGAGAGTGCCGGATGGAGCGAAAATGAAGTAAAGGAATAGCATGACAAGCATATGAGTGGCTAGAACACGGTTTCTTGAGGCCCCTATGCACCGTCGGCCTCCCTTGCCATTTGCCTTAAAGACGCGGGTCGACAGGTTCGCTTTCAAGTGCGAGCACGCCGAAGACGCACTCGTGGACACGGCGAAGCGGCTCGCGACGGACGAATCGCTCCAAGGCCTCAATGCCTAGAGCAAATTCTCTGAGTGCAAGCGAACGCTTCGCTCCCAACCCACGATTCCGTAATCGGGCGAGATTGGCGCCGCTTGTGTAGTCCGGACCGTAAATGATGCGAAGGTACTCACGGCCTCGGCATTTTACCGCCGGTTGCAGCAGGCCCTTTTTGCCTTTGGCAATGAAGTCGAGCGGCTTAACGACCATTCCTTCCCCGCCCTTGCCAGTCAACTCGGTCCACCATCGAATCGCGTCGCTAACTTCGTCCAAGTTCGTCACGTCGACAATTCGAAATGGCGTCGCGAGCAGCAATTGCGAATCATGCGAGCAGATTGCTGCGAGCGTTTGCATATGCCACTCGTGATTCCGCTGAACATGGACATGATTTTCGGTCGCCAGAATATGGAACGGAGCGAGTTTGAAATCGTCAACGGACTTTACCACCCAACAATAGTTGCGATAGGCATTGACAAATCGCCGGGCCGACTCAGCTTGGCGACTGAAATTCTCCGTCAGGCCTTTAATCAATTCGGCCTCTTCGCCATTCAGTCGGCTACCCGCTTGCGACAAGGCATCGAGCACGGAGGGCAGAGCCGCATTGGCGGCTGAGCCAACGGCCGCATACTGCGACTTGAGCAATTCTTGAGCCTTCGCCGACCAAGGCATCAGCTCGCAGTCTAAAACGACCCAGTCAGTGCTGAACTCTTCCCAAGACTTCGCGGCGGTCAACGCATCTCGAATACGACCGAGTATCGCCGTCTCCACGTCAGTATCGTTGAAGAAACGGCGACCTGTTCGGGTCGTGATTACGCCAGTTTCACCCTCAACACCGAATCGCTTGGCCGCAGCGTCCTCATCACGGCAGACAACAACCACTGCACGTGAGCCCATGTGCTTTTCCTCGCACACAACCTTCGGCACTCCTTGATTGCGAAAGTAGCTGAAGGCTTCTTCCGGATGCTCTAAATAGCCGTCCTTAGAACTCGTCTCTGACGGCGACATCGTCGGAGGGAGGTAGACGAGCCACTTCGGATTCGCAGCAAATCGACTCATAACCTCTAACGCCGCCGTGCCGTTCTCCTCACGAATGGTGACGTTACGACGCAATCGCGTGGAAATGATTCGCTTGCCGGTTACGTCAGAAAGGTCCAGTAGGTCATCATGCTCATGCTGCGTCGACACGGACGGCGATTTCTGTCCTGCCGTCAGAAACGGTCGGACCGGCTCACAATAGGTTTGCTTCGCCTTCACAGAGACCAAATCAAGTTCCGGGTAACGAAGTGCCGTCAGTGAACCGCCAAACACGCATCCAGTATCAATGTTGATTGTCTTGTTGAGCCAGTCTGGCATCGGCACCGGCGTATGACCATAGACTACCGTCGCGTCTCCCCGATACTCCGCAGCCCAGTTGAAGCGAACAGGCAACCCAAATTCATCGGTCTCGCCGGTAGTCTCCCCGTAGAGAGCAAAGTTCCTCACTATCCCTGAACCACGACCCTGCATCGACTCTTTCATGCCCGCGTGTGCGACCACAATTCGACCACTATCCAAAACATAGTGACTGACGAGCCCATCGAGAAACGCTGACAGTTCTTTGACGAACACTCCTCTCACTGCCTCATCAATCGCCTCTATTTCCGCGAGCGAATTGGCCAAACCGTGCGATATTTGAACGTCCTTCCCGCGTAGCTTCCTGAGCAGCTTCATATCGTGGTTACCTGGAACGCAGAGGGCTGCCCCTGTTGCAACCATATTCCGAACAAGGCTCAGCGAATCAACAATGCGAGGGCCTCGGTCCACCAAGTCGCCGACAAAAACGGCCTTGCGGCCTTCTGGATGGGCGTATGTCAAGCTCGACCAGCCGAGTCCGGAGTTGTCGAGGCGACCACCCTCATATCCAAGTGCGACGAGAAGCTCTTCCAGTTCCTCACAGCAGCCATGCACGTCACCAATAAAATCGAAGGGACCGTGCTCGTGTCGCTTGTCGTTCCAAAGCGGAGTCCGTTCAATCGAAGTGGCATCGACTTCATCCGGCGACTCCAAGACAAAGACGTGCCGGAAACCTTCCCGCTTTAGTGCCTTCATGGACCGTCGCAGTTGCGAGCGTTGCTGACGAATTACGTGCGGCCCAAAGTCCCGGTCAGGACGGTCGCGATTCCGCTCCTGACATACGTCCTCCGGCAGGTTAAAGACAATGGCGACTGGCAGAACGTGATACTTACGGGCGAGCGTCACGAGCGGCTGCCGAGCTTCTTGCTGCACGTTGGTCGCGTCGACGACCGTCAATCGACCGGTAGCCAGTCGCTTTGCCGCGATGTAGTGCAGCACCTCAAACGCGTCGGTGGTCGCCGCTTGACTGTTTTCGTCATCGCTGACCAAGCCACGACAGTAGTCGCTTGAAAGTACTTCCGTTGCCAGAAAGTGCTTGCGTGCAAACGTGCTCTTGCCAGCCCCACTGGGGCCGATGAGCGCAACAAGCGACAAGTTGGGAATCGAGAAAGTAGCCATTCAAATCAGTTGTGTGCTTGACACGTCAGTGAAAACTGCCATTTGCGACGGTGGACCCACTCCAGGCTCGTCTGGCCCAATTGGAAGGAAGCGAGTTGAATACCCGAATCGTTCCGCAATTCCACAAGCCCACTCCTCAAACTCTTTCCGTGACCATTCGAAACGGTGGTCGCTATGTCGCATCTCTCCGGCGGGGAGCGACTCCCACACGACGTTGTATTCACGGTTTGGTGTCGTCAATACGACGGTACGTGGCCGGGCATGCTCGAACACGACTCGCTCGAAAGCCTTCAGCCTGGGTAGGTCAAGGTGCTCGATAACTTCGACAATCGCAGCGGCGTCAAAGTTGTTTAGCCTCGCGTCGCGGTAGGTAAGTGCCCCGTGGACCAGCCGAATTCGCTCCCGCTGTCGCTCCGGGAGCCGGTCGAGTTTCAATCGCCGATGAGCAATTTCCAGCGACCGGACAGACACGTCCATGCCGAGAATCTCAGTGAACTGTTGGTCGGCAAGCAGTTCGCGGAGCAGCTTTCCCTCGCCGCAGCCCAAGTCGACGACTCGTTTTGCTCCTGTCGAACGAATCACCGCGAGCACCGCCCCAAGCCGCTGCTCATGCAGAGTTAGTTCACGTTCAGACCGCTCCGGCAACGCCGAATCTCCGTCCGTATATTCTTCATCGGTCTCAACAGATTCCTCTTCCACCAACCGAGCCAACGCCTGACGTATAAGACTTTGTCTCTTGGTCAGGTATCGTTGCGTGATGAACTCCCGCTCGGGGTGCTCTGATAGCCATGTCTCGCCCTTGGAAAGCAACTTTTCGACTTCGTCCTGACCAATGTAGTAGTGCTTCTTGCCATCAAAAACGGGAATGAGCACATACAGATGCTGCAAAAGCCGAGCGACCGTGGTGGTCTGGTCCAATTGCACCGAGAAATACGGACCTTCGCCCCAATCGGGAAATTGTTCGTCAAGCGGATGCCGCGTTGCCTGGATAGTGTAGCCCAATGGCTCGAACACCCGTTGAAGCATTTCAGCCCCGCCACGTACCGGTAGCACATCGATGCGAGCCGAAAGCGGAATCGGCCTATCGACCATTTCCGCCCGTTCCTTCGACCGACCTGCCAGTGCCGAACCGAAGACCTGTGATATTGCAACACTCATCAAAGACGAGGCGACAAAGGGACGGTCATTGACGTACTGGTCAAGGAGCCCTTGTTGCCAATCGCCCTTGCCACGAACCAGCCCTACCGGGTCCACATCCAGCAACAAGCAAGCTGTACAGAGTGTCTCGCTTGCCTCCGGGTAGAACACGTGGGCTTTGCCAAAACTCAGGTCAAACGATTGGCACTTCCCCGGATGCTTGTGCAGCAAATAGCCGAGGTCCGTGGCCGGTTCGTGAGTCGTTGAAAGCGCGAGCAGCATCGGTGAAAGCCTTCTGGGGATCGTCTAACTCAGTTCGTCAGTCTAGCAAATGAGGGTCGACGTCTAAATGACGCCGACCCTCACACACGACCCGTCATCGTTCTCTAAAAGTAGTGGTCGCGATTGGCCCCGTCAAAAGCGTCCCGATTGCATGCAGCATCGCTTGAATCGCAAGCGGCTACCGCATGGGCAAAGGTCGTTTCGTCCTAGCTTTTCCTCTAGCAACTTCGTGCCTTGGACGAATCGGACGCCCACCTTCACTTTTGATTCAGAGGGATAACCACGACGACGCTTGCTCATAGGCTCGAAAGGACGATTCGTCGTTGAACATCAAGCACATGGGACACCTCCCTCGAAATTCAGGCCAAGTGCATGACACATTGAAGAGGTTTCAGGTTCACATGACCGTAGTAGATTCAGGTCCGGCCCAAAGAATTCACCCGGTGACAGTTCTCCAGGCCGTTCGCGACGCCGACCCCGATTTCACGCCGCCGCCCAAGGGCATCGGAAGAGCGACCGGACTCTATATGGGCGAACTATACACTGGCCGAGAAGATCTTGAACTCGCAACTGGCGCTCGCCCGACAAGGCTATTCCACCGGCGGCCGGCCCCCCTACGGGTTTGAGCGGTGGCTGGTCACGATCGACGGCCAGGAACGGCGCAAGCTTCAACCAGGCGAGCATACTCGGCTGCCTGGGCGTCACGTGGTCTGGCTCCCCACGGATGAAGCGTCGTTGCAACGTACTTTCCGAATCATCGAGATGCTGGAAACGCAGCGAGCGAGTCGGGTGGCCGCAATCCTCACGGCCGAAGGAATTCCCTCGCCGCTGGCGGGCACCTACCGCCGCGACAAGCAAACGGGCACTGCGCGGATGGTGAGCGGCGTATGGCACTCCAACATGGTGACCAACATCGGCCGCAACAAGCTGCTGGTGGCGCTCAAGACCTACGGCAGCCGTTCGATGGGAGATCACGGCCGGTTCAGTCCGAACGGCCCGCGGCGCTTGTCGGAGGACCAAGATTACCGCGACGACGGCAGCGAGAAGGAGAAGGTGATTCTCAATGCCGACTTTGTCACCGCGGCGGCCCCGCTAGCCGAGCCTCTCATCGACCCTGGCCGGTTTGAAAGGCTGCAAGCCATTCTCGACGAGCGCGGCCAATCGCAGCGGGGCAAGCCTCGGTCGCGCGACCCGGACAAAAACCCGCTCGGCGCTCGAATCTTCGATGCGAATTGCCGTTGGGCGATGTACCGCATTCCGGACAAAACGGGCGGGTTCCGATACAAGTGCGGCTGTTATATGCAGTCGCATGGCCAGCGCTGCACGTCCAACCACGTCGATGGCCTCCAGGCCACACGGTTCGTGCTGGGGGCCATTCAGCAAAAAGTCTTCGGGCCGGCCTTCCTGCCGCGGCTCGAAGCGAAGCTGCGGGCGATTGCCCAGCGCGACCTGGCCAGCTTGCGATCCGAGACGAGCGCGACCAGCCTGCAAGCTGCCCTGGCCAAAGTGACCGCGGAGTTGGCCACGGTCGCTCGCAACCTCGGGTTTGCCAACAACCGGGACGAATATCAGGCGATTTCGCAAGCTTTCAACGCTCTGACGGCACAAAAACGGCAGCTTGAAGCGGAGCTTGCCGACGCCACGCCCCAGCCGCGGCCCGATCTCGATGCTCAGGTTCGCGATGCGCTGGTCGTGGCCGGCCGCCTGCGCGACCTGGCCGAGCAACCGGATAAACTGGCCTCGATCGGGGAGCTGTTTCGCGGTCTCAATGCGCGGCTGTTTTTGAGCTTCGCGCCGGTGAAACAGAAGAAGCGGGAGGTCCACCGCGTGACGTCGGGCACCGTCGCCCTCGGCGCGGCCCCCTCACCCCTCGAACCCTACCAGGGCCCCACGGCCCGTGAACAAATAAAGGCAAGCCAGGCGGCGAGTGCCGCCAACCCGGGAACCGCCCTCGTTGGGCTCCTGGGTAATGTTCCGTCCGCTGAGGAGGGAAAGTCGATAGGAAATGTAAATCGGGGCGACTGGATTTGAACCAGCGACCTCTTGGTCCCGAACCAAGCGCTCTAGCCAGGCTGAGCCACGCCCCGGTGAGAAATAGAGGTTAGGATCGTTCGATCAATGAATGACTGGTTTGAGTGCAGGACCGGCGGACTAATGGGAGGTTTCCTTGGAACTGTCGGACAGATATCAATCGAACGATCCTTAACAAAATGTGAAACGAATCGCCGCCAACTATCAGCAAACTAGCAAAATTGTGACGTTAGCGAAACGATATGATTGCGACAACGCTAAGTGTTATCCACCATATGTATAGAAGCTAGCAAGGTGGTGCGAGCATATTACTTGTTCTAGCAACCTCGATTTAACGCGCACGCATTATGCACAGCCTCGAAAAACAATGCTAATCAGGCACAATATTAGCAGTTGAATTGCCGAGCAATCGATTGGATCCATCACATTTAACACGCCTCTACTCGACATTACGTCAGTCGAGCGATTGTACCGCAATGCCAGTGGTCGTCAATCCCTGCCTGGCGATAGCCCAGAACTTTCGGGCAGCGGCGGGGAGAGTGATTACGCAGTAGCTGCCAGGGCGTATTCGAAGTCGAATTGATCTGGGGATTGGTAACCGAACGTCTGGTGCAGACGCTCTCGATTGTAAAAGGTTTCGGTGTATTTGAACAAACGCCGGCCGAAGCCCGATAGCGTATCATTGCTTCTGTAAAAGCTCGCGCGCGGCAGGCCCTGTCCGCGATTTTGTGCTCGAGGGTTTTTGCTAGCGTAGGTCCTTGGGCATTCGTTCCTGGAACATGATGGCAAAGTGGTTCAGGGCTTCCTTCCAGTTGTGGATCGCTTTGGTCCAACGCTTCGAGGCCTCGTTGATCGCCAGGTAGATCATCTTCAGCGCCGAGTCGCGGTTCGAGTACTGCTTGCGATTCCGCGTGAACTTGCGGATCACGCTGTTCACCGACTCGATCAGGTTCGTGGTGTACATCACCTTGCAGGGCAAACGCATACTAAGTCGGTGCAAATCCAAGGACTTTCGTTAAGTATTCGGTGTTCCAGCCGGCCATTCTTCTGCGCATGGCGACGCTTTCTTTGTCGCTTTGCTGTTTGAGCAAGCTGATTGCAAACCGTTTGAGCCAGGCGACGTTGTCGGCGGCATGGCGATTTCGCAGTCGGCTACACCAACTCCAGTCGACGCGTCTGCCAGGCCTTCACGTCGGCGTCGAGCCGACGTTCGGCCGAAAAGTGCAGCGCTCATCAGCTCGAGCGCGGAATGTGGGCAAGACTTGGAGACGTTAAATCCGTCTCAAGTCCTACAAACCGCGAGGAAGATGAGTGTACCGCGACATGC
>JADZDJ010000152.1 GCA_020851115.1 Pirellulales bacterium | reverse complement strand
TATCGTACCTGGCTCGCGCTGGTGCTCTCATGGCTCGGCCTCCTGAAAACGAGATGTTGCCCCAACCCAATTGTATCCAGACGGCCCAGGTTCCATGATGCTAGCGTTTAACAAACACCTTCTTAGAAACAGGTTTTGCCCTGAATGTCGCAAACTTCGTAATTGTTGGCGGGGTCGGTATAGAGTTCGATCAATGGCAACGTGACCCCGCTCCGCAACGCGAACCGACCTACCCGCTCGTTAATCCGACGCTTGGCATCGGCAATCCGGCGCTCTTCGGGCGTTGGCTGATCGAAGAGGCCACGCTGAAAACAACGCCGCGATGTAAGCCCGCCGGCGATAACGTGCATGTAGGCCAGTGTTTTGCCCTGGCCGCAGCGCTCCCACATTTGTAACGCCGCCGACGCGATAGGGTCATAGTCGGCGGTCGCATAGGGCAGATGCAAGCGGAAACCGGCGGCGCTCGCGTCTTTGAATTCGACGGCCAACGATAGTAGCTCGCAATAAACCAGGTGAAAGTCTAGGGCTTCAATCAATCGTTCCACGTTGCGAACAATCCACGCTCGGCAGAGGGCGGGGTCGGAAGTCGCTTTGCCGACGCTACCGCCACGCGAGATGAACTTGTGCGGCAAGCGGGCCGGGTTAATGCGGGTAACGGGCGTGCCATTCAATTCCCACCATAGTTGCTCGCCGGTCTTCGTAAGCAATCGGCGAATGAGGCGGCGGTCGGCGTTCGCGAAGTCGGCACAAGTCTTGATCCCGAAGGGGGCTAGCTTGCGTTGGGAACGCATCGCTATGCCTGTTATTTCCTCAACTCCACGGTGTGCTAGTAGATCGTCAATATCGTTTTGCGTTGTCGCAACGTGGCAACCAAACGGCTTGGCGGTATCGGACGCGAGTTTTGCCAGTGAACGGGTTTTGGATACGCCGATAGTGACGGGTATTCCGACTTCCCGCAAAATGCGTTGCTGTAGCTCCCGAGCGTCTACTCCATCGGCCTCAAAAAACATTTCGTCGATGGAGTAGTATTCCACCGTAGGGCTGACGACTTGTAACGCCGCCAACATTCGTCGGGACAAAACTTCGTACCATTCAAAATCCCGCTTAATAAAAATGGCGTTCGGGCAAAGCGGCAAGGCATCCCAGATCGGCATCGCGGTCGTCACGCCTTTAGCCTTGAGTTCATAACTTTTGGCGATAACGCAGGCCCCTTGATTGCTCAAGACGCCTACCGGCAGGCCGATCAAATGCGGGTAGCGTACCCGCTCGGCACTCACGTAGAAACAATCGGCGTCTAAATGAGCAATCATGGCGAACCTGATAGAAGCTATCGGCCCACAATACTGTACCTGTCACTTCGAACAGTAACATAGTGTACACTAAATGAAAATTTAAAAAGCTGGCAAGTTTGATGTTTTTGAGGGGGTGGCGATAGAAAAAGCACAAAATTCCATAATTTATTTTTGTGCCGAAATCGGCCCTCGAAGCATTCCGATGGAATCCCACGGCATCGCCGTTGCATGGTTTCTGCATTCCCAGGGATGATTTTCAAATGTGCATTGATCGTTAATACATCGTTGATAGCCCCCACTCAGAGACTATCTGCGATAGCTCAAGACTTGCGGACAGCGGCGGCAATGGTGCAGGGGTAGCCTGGGCCAGTGGGCCACGCAGGCCCGCAATCGACCACCGAACTCTCCCTCCCGTGTGCCGGCCTTGGAAAATCACAGGAACTGGGCAGGCGGTCTCTGCTTTCTTCCGTGATTCCGTGGTTTCGTGATCCGATTCTCGCCCACCAGCCACAATCCCTGGGTAGCATCGAAGGGGTCAGGAGTTGGTGTGGCGAGAGTCTTTCCATGGAAGTTACGTCAACGCCCGCACCGACTCCCGACCCCTTTGCCCCGGCAAACATTGTGCAGTTTGAATCAGGAGTCGGCCCTGCCACTCGCCTCTTGACAGCAACCTATACATGCGATAACATGGACAGGCCAGCACCATCGCTGGCGCGGCCCGCCGTGCCGAACGGCATGCCGCGGCCGACGATCTTTGACAATTTAATCCCCGCACTCGACAACCTGCGGCCACCGCCCGGCCGTGTCGCAGTTCGTTCAGGGCTTATCGCTCGACGGCTTCCATGCCCAATCTGCACCGCTGCATGATTTCGCCTATGGACGCCCGCACGATTCAAAAAATATCCAGCATTGAGCCGCCACCCCCTTATTTTCCATCGACCCTCGCCACGCCTCAAACCTCATAAACACTCGTAAATTCTCGATCCATTTCGCTTCCGCCTCCCAGTTTTATGCGCACCCCCCCGGAAATGAACCGGAAATGAATTCCGCGAAAATCTTCACGGCGCTCGAGGAAAACCGCACTTCTTCCGCTCCTTCATTTCCACCACAAAAATATTTTTGAAAATCACGCCCTGACCAGGAAAGAAACGCGAATGAGAAAACGGCAATTGGTCCACGGTGTCCTCAGCCTGGACGGAGCAAGTAGCGTCGGGAATGCGGCGCATGTTGCCGTGAGCCGTTTGCCGATTCCGAATCGGACGCGCGAGTTTCGAATTCGAGCAGCGACTGTTGGAAAGCGGTTCGATGGCCCCGCTTCTACATCGGATCGCGCGCTACGCCACCTTGCGAGCCATTCCGCGGCCAATCAAGTCGTACACCATCATCGCCACTTGCCAGGCGGCGTCCGGACGGGCGAGTTCGTACATGGCAAGCGCCATGGATTGCCGCTGATTCGGATGAATGATGAGTTCGTTGAGCACGCCCTGCAACTCGTCGTCCAATCGCCCCGCGATGGTGCGTTCGTCGATCATTCTTGCCGCGCCGCAAGCGACGAACGGTTCCGCGTTAAGTCGCTGGTGGTCGTCGGTGGCGCGCGGATAGGGAATCATCACCGCTGGCACGGCAGTCGCCGCGATTTCGGCCAGCGTCGTTGCGCCGGCGCGGCAGACGACCATGTCGCTCTCGCGGAGCACGTCCGGCAGGTTCTGTACGAAAGTTGTGACTTGGGCATCGAGCGCGAATTTGCGGTACAACTCCTGGGTCGCCTCGGCGCTGCTGGGGCCGGTTTGGTGAATGATACTCCAGCCGATCAGCCGATCGCGCAGTTTATAGAGCGCGCGCGGAACGAAGTGATTCAGCGATCGTGCCCCATTGCTGCCGCCGAGCACGAGCAATTGGCGCGGCGCGGGAATCGGGGTTCCCAAGGGCGCCGGTTTGCGGCGTCGGCGCGGTTGAAAGCCGGCGCGAATCGGATTGCCGGTGACACGCACGGGACAAGTGTGAGGAAGATGCGCGCGCGTGGTCTCATAAGCCGTGCAGATCAGTTCGGCGCGCGGCGCCAGCCAGCGAGTGGCCTTGCCTGGAAACGCGTTTTGTTCGAGCAATACGAGTGGAACGTCGAGCGCGGTGGCCGCGCGGGCCATCGGCACGCTCGCGTAACCGCCCAGTCCAACCACCAGCGCCGTCCGTTGCCGACGAATGAACCGCCGCGACTTGCGGTAGCCGGAAAGATTGCCGGCCAGAAACCGCATCATCCCTCGCGGGCTAAATTTCATCGGCGCGCAGGGAATCGGCAAATAGTCAAATCCGGCGGCCGCAACGAGGCGTCGTTCAAATGCCTTGCCGCTGCCGGCGAATGTGATTCGCGGCGCGCAGCGGAGACCCGCCAATTCGGTCGCGACCGCAAGTCCCGGAAACAAATGGCCGGCAGTTCCGCCGCCGGCGAAAACGATGTGAAACAAGGATTGAGACATGATCGATATACTCCTCGCGCTCCGCCGTATGGGCGGAAGGGCGCGAGGGCCAGACTATGATGGGGATTTACTATTCAGGACATGCTGTCCTTCGGTGTTGGTGAGCTCTCGCCGCCGCCGCTTGACGACGGAGCGTCGAGAATCCATTACTTGACGGTCTTCGCAGCGTTGAGGTTCGCGAGTTGCTGGCTCGCTGCCTCCAGTGAATCCGGTGGCCATGGGGGGTGACTTATTTTAAGGATCCCCAAGCCGATCATTGCGCACAGTGCGGAAACGATCCAAAACCTCGTCACGATTTTACTTTCGGGCCAACCTAAGAGTTGGAAATGATGATGCAGTGGGGCACAGCGAAAAATGCGTTTCCCTGTCAAGCGAAACGAGCCGACTTGCAGAATGACGCTGATTGCTTCGGCGACAAATACGGCGCCGATCACCAGCAGCAAGATCTCCTGTCGAGCAATCACGGCCAGCAATCCCAATGTGCCGCCGAGCGACAGCGAACCCGTGTCTCCCATAAAGACCTGCGCGGGCTGACAATTGAACCACAGGAAGCCGAGCGTTGCTCCGATCAGCGCGCCGGCGGCGACAACTGTTTCTCCCGCTTGCGGCAAGAATGCGATGCCTAAGTACGACGATAGTTCGAAGTGCCCCGCGACGTACACGATTACCCCGAGTGCGGCAGTGGTCGTAATGAGGCAACCGCCCGCCAAGCCATCGAGGCCGTCCGCCAGGTTCGCGGCATTCGAACTGCCGACGATCACGAGCATTGTCGACGGAATGAACCAAGCGTTGATCGGCACTGTCGCGCCAATGAACGGGAATTGCAAATCTAATCCGTGCGGCACATTGCGCTGGACGAAATACAACCAAGTCGCCGTCGCAGCCGCGAGCGCCCCTTGCGCCAGCAATTTGCTTCGCGCTCGCAAACCGCCCTTCCCCCGGCGCAGCTTTTGGAGATCATCCACAGCGCCGATGGCGGCCAGTCCCACTAAATTGACAAGCAATATCGGCAGATATGGATTGCGCCAATTGCCTAGAAGGAGCGTGGCCATCGCAATGTCAGCCACGAGAAATAGCCCGCCCATGGTTGGCGTCCACTGCTTGTGTCGCGAAAACTCGAGCAATTCCCGCGAGCGATCGGCAAGCGGTTCGCGAAATCGCTGTTTCAACCAAGCGATGGCGCGCGCCCCCAATAGCACGGCCAACGCGAAGCTCAAGAGCGACGCCAGCGCCGTGCGGAAGGTAATTTTCGTGAAGCTTTGCAACGAACCGGCCCAATTTGCATCGGGCCAGGCACGAGCCAGCCAATCGATCAGCCAGACGAGCATAGAGAAAAGTGTCGGTCGTCAGTCATCCGTTGTCGGTCGTTCGGAGCAAGCGGCGCAATTGCCGCTGGCCGGCGACCGCTGGCCACGGACCAATCCTTGTTCCCTGAGTCACCGAAGCGGCGATTTTCACGCCGCTCCGGCGCTCAGTCTGGCTCCGTCGCGAAGCGCTCGCCGCACGATCGACCCAGAGACCGTGTGTTCGGCAAGCCTGTTGCTCCTACCCAGGAGGGAGGGTAGCGCCTCGGTTCCCGCAAACTCTGGCGCGGCGGACGGAGCCGCAACTTGGTTCCTGAATTTTGTCGGTCGTCAGTCTGCCATCGACCGTTGCTTACGGTACTTGCCACTGGCGACTTACCACCGACGACTGATTCGTGAAATCTCATGCCGCGCGTCGAATCGCTTCGACGACGCGTTCCATTTCCATCGCCCGCGATCCTTTGACCAGCACGGCGTTTCCTCGTTGAATGATCGGCCGAACGAGCGGAATCGTGTCTTCCGCCAATCGGCAAGCTGCTGTTTTCGCCGCGGGCATGCCCGATTTCCGCGCGGCACGAACGACAACCTCCGAGTGTCTACCACAGACAATTAATCGATCTGGCCCGCAATGCGTGACGATCTCCTCGCCGAGCTTGCGATGAAACTCACTGCTCGCCTCGCCCAATTCGGCCATGTCGCCGCAGACGATGACTCGCTCGCCCGGCGCGTCCACTTCTCGCAGCAATCGCAAGGCGGCCCGCATCGCCGTAGGGCTGGAGTTGTACGAATCGTCGATCACTTTTGTCCCGCCCACGTCGCTGACTTGACAACGCATCGAGGGCGGATCGAAGTCCATCAGGGCAGCGGCAATCTCGCCGTGCGACATGCCAAATTCCAAACCAATGGCGATGGCGGCCAGCGCGCCGGTGAGATGATGTCGTCCCCAAACAGGCACGCGAAAACGCTGATGCTCGACGCAGAATTGCAGCACTCCACCGCGGGCGCGAATATCGTGCGCCACCACCTGGCAGTCGCCCTCGCGACCGACCCAGGTAATTTTTGCGGCCGTTCGATGAGCCAATCGTCGCAGCCAGGCGTCGTCGCCGTTGAGTACCGCGAGGCCATCCTGCGGCAGAGCAGCGATCAAATCGGTCTTTGCTTCGGCCAGTGCTTGCTGCGAGCCAAATCCGCCCAAATGGGCTTCAGCGATTCGTGTCACCACGCCAATGTGCGGGCGGCACAACTGCGCGAGCTTGTCGATTTCATTCGGGCCATTCGCGCCCAGCTCCACCGCGGCATAAGCGTGATCGCGTTCCAACCGCAGCAAGCTCAGGGGCAAGCCGACGTGGTTATTGTAATTCTTTGGGCTGGTGATCCCGGAGTATTTAGAACCGAGCACCGCGTCGATCATCAATCGCGTGGTCGTCTTGCCAACACTTCCGGTGACGGCGATCATTCGTCCCGCGAACTCGCGTCGATGCCAAGTCGCCAGCGTCCAGAGCGAACGGAGGCTATCTTCCACGCGCAAAGCCCATCGCCCCGCCCACGGCTCGACGCTACGACCGCTTACCACGACGCCCGATGCACCGCGCATCAGCGCATCTTCGGCGAAGCAAGCGCCGTCGAACTTCGCTCCGGGCAACCCCCAAAACACCATATCGGCTTGAACGCGGCGGCTGTCCGTGACGATGGGTCCCACCTGCGAGGTCTCACCGTGGCGCGGCGGCATCACGGCCATCCGCAATTGGCCGCCGGTGATTTGGCAAAGCTGGGAGAGTGTGAGCATGGGGAATTGAGGACAGAGGTTAGGATTCTCAGCCAGCTTTGGCTTGTTTCCACGGGTCGAGCAAGCGGACGACGGAAGGGGCGTGTTGATACAACCATTGTCGCGCGATTTCCCGGTCGTCGAGCCAATGTTTGGTCGAGCCGATGGTCTGGTACTCTTCATGCCCTTTGCCGGCAATCAGCACGCAATCCCCCGCGACGGCTTGATCGAGCGCCCATGCGATCGAATCGGCCCGGTCGCGCTTCACAACAATGGCATCGAGCGACGTAAATCCACGTAGAATATCGCGACGTATTTTCGCCGGATCTTCTCGGCGTGGATTGTCATCGGTCACCACCGCGACGTCGGCGTGTGCCTGCACTGCTTTGGCCATGAACGGCCGCTTTTCGCGGTCGCGCTCGCCGCCAGCGCCGAACACGCAAATTAGTCGCCCTGGAGTCAAGGCCCGCAGGGATCCGAGAACGGCGTGAAGCGCATCGGGAGTATGTGCGTAATCAACGAACACGCCAAACGGCTGGCCACATTCGATCCGTTGCATGCGCCCTGGAACGGCTTCCAATTGTTCCAGTCCACGCACAATGTCGGGCAATGCAATGCCGTACAGCAGCCCCACGGCTGCGGCTGTCAGGCAGTTGTAAATATGCTGATCGCCGACAATGCGCGTTCGCACCGGCACGCAGTCGCTTCCGGCGTGCAACAGGAAAGTTTGTTCGCTGAACTGGCGTTCCAGCAGAGTGGCTGTTAATTGAGCCTCGTTTTCGAGGCCAATGGTGAACGAAGGTCTCGTCGAGAGCGAGAGAAAACTGCTGGCTACCGCATCATCGGCATTCACGACGACAAACCCGCTGTCGTTCACTTGAGACAGCAGTTTGGCCTTTGCATCACGATAATTCTTCAGCGTATTGTGAAAGTCGAGATGGTCGCGGCGGACGTTCGTCACGCACGCGGCGTCGAATTCGATTCCCGCCGTTCTGGCTTGGGCGAGTGCGTGGCTGGAAATTTCCATGACGGCGTGCGAGCAATCATTGGCCACCATCCGCGACAGCCACTCGGCAAGCTGTGGCGCCGACGGGGTCGTCATCGCGCTCGGTTCGACGGTTGCTCCGTCGCAGTTGGCAATCGTGCCGGTCAAACCGGTGCGATACCCGGCCGCTTCCAGCACGCTGGCGATCAGCCAACAGGTCGTTGTCTTGCCGTTGGTGCCTGTAACGCCGATCGCTTTTAGCTTACGGCTGGGATAACCGGCGAGCGCCTGTGAGAGTTTTCCAAATGCAATTCGGGTATCGGAGACCGTGCAAATCAGCACGCCCTTGGTCGGCACATAACGTTCGGCGAGTATGGCCGTTGCGCCGCGATCGATGGCTTCGCCCACATAATCGTGACCATCGACGTGACTGCCAATTTGGGCCACAAATAAGTCGCCGGCGCGACAGTGCCGCGAATCCGCGGAACAACTTTCGACGTAGATCTCGTCTGCGCCGAAAATGCTCGCCTCCGGCAGCAATTGCCGCAGGTTTAGACCACGATTGCACGATATAGTTTCCGGCATCATGCAAGGCCTCCATGCCCTGCTGGGCGGCTGGAAAAACAGTCAGCCAGTCTGCCGCGTTCCATTCCTTTGAATCGATCAACTGCCGGACGAGAAAGCCATCTTGGCCAGCGTGCGGCAGGAGAAGTGATCCATTCCGGCCGCGAATTGTGGCGATTTTCCCCGGAGTGTCAAGGCAAATTTGTCGGCCGAATCGTCGTGCTATCGCGCTGTCCAGGTCGCACCAAGTTTGCTAGGTTAACGCAAATTCCCGTGAGTTGGTACAGATTTCCAGATTTCATCGCGTGAAATCGAGCGACGAATTTCGCCAGCCATGCTGAACTCCGTTCCCATTCTCTTTGTTGGCGACTGGAGGCGCGCGGAGTTTGCGCCGATGGCATCGTGGCTGGCATCGCGAGAGGCGCACTTTGCCGCCAATGTGTCCGAGGCGCTCCATCGCATCGAGCGTGGCTTCACACCGACGATCATCGTCGTCGCCCCGCCGTGGCCGGGACATTTTTCCGCACGGTCCATCGCTGCGCTCCGCCACGCCGCACCGTTGGCGCGAATCGCGAGCGTGCTGGGAGCGTGGCTTGAAGGAGAAACCCGCACGGGCAAGCCTTGGCCTGCGGTGTGGCGAACCTATTGGCACCAGTGGATGCCAAGATTGGCGACAGAGCTGGATCGCCTCGCGGCCGGCGAAGCCGCGGCATGGTCGCTTCCGCCAACTTCTAGCGAAGGAGAACGACTGTTGCAAGTCAATTTTCCAGCGAAGCAGGCCAAGCCTATCGGTTCGTCGGCAAAGGCAATCGCCATTATTTCGACCAGTCGCGAGACCGCAGAGTCGCTGGGCGACGTTTGTCGCGATCGAGGATGGAAGTCGATTTGGCTCCAACGTCCGACCGACGCTTCACCGGGCGCCATGGACCTTGTGATTTTCGACTTTAGCAGCCTGGTTGAGAGCGAGGTCTCTAAAATTGCAAATTACAAAACTCAATGGGCAATGATTCCGCTCATCGCGCTAGTCAGTTTTCCGCGAATCGCCGATGTCGAGTTACTGAAATCGCACAGGGTCGCAGCCGTCGTTTCGAAGCCGTTCCTGAATCATGAGCTTGTGTGGCAAATCGACCAGCTCCTTGCCAAACCGACTAACTCGAGACTTCACGCACGTTGATGCTCACAACCCCTGCGCAAATTCATCCATCTCGACGCGCAAAATTTCCCGCTTCCAATCGGCTTCGTGAATTGGCCAGACGCGAATCGCCTGGGGGCGATCGGTGGTAACTGCCTTGCCGCTTGCGTGCGCTTGACGACGGCAATCGATTTCTTGCTGGCTGGATTTGGGCGCACGATTGCCCACGTTCGTTTTCCGCCAAATGACCCGATTCTGATCGTATACGCCGACAATGATCGGCGTCGAATAGTCGAGCATTCGTCGGGCGATTAGTTCGTGGCTCGCCGTCGAGTATCGACGCTTCAATTCCAACAAATCCCATCCACACGCCACGCCATCGGCGGCGAACCAATCGCGCGGCACTAGCAGCCTTCCAGCGATGGCGTTGGCAATCTGCTCACGCGCTGGCCGCGGCGCCGCTGGAGGATCGATACCGAGTTGACGAAATACGCGGTTGGCCAGCGACTCTCCGATCTCGTGCGCTACCGCCCATTGTTCGCGCTCGGGCCGTGGATCGTGTCGCACAAAGATCGACGAGATTCCATCGCTGCCACCAACGTTCGCCCGCCGGGCTCGCCCCGCTTGCCGATCGTCCCACACCACGACCATCCCAAGCTCTCGCGCAAGGGCCACCGCGTCGACCGGCGGCCCATCGAACGCGACGCGATTCAACGCCTCGTCCGTCGCCGAATCGATGGCGGCAGACAGTTCTTCTTGTGACAACTCGGATAGCATTGCAATATCCACCCTCTCGACAGCAAATTCCCCACTCGCCGACGCGGTTGGTTTGGGTTAGTATTAGTTATCCTTGGCTCATTTTCGCCTGCCTTCGCCTGAACCTCAACTATGGTCAGCCTTCACGACGTGTTGCGGCATTTGAACGCCAAGCCATTCAAACCGTTTCATATCCACATGGTCAGTGGGAAGGAGTATGGCATTCGGCACCCCGAGCGAGTACAAGCCACTGGCAGGCTGCTCGTCATTTTCACATGCTGGAGTGTAACCGATGGAATTTTCGATCATTGAGAAACGGCATCGCTGGCATTGATCGAACGAATGACTCATCTTCATACGGTCTCGGCTTAATTTGTCACGACGCACTTCGCTCTTTTACAAGCATCGGAAATGACATCGTTGCCCATCGTTGAACCTGCCGCGACACCGCGCCTCCGCAGCGACCAGAATGCGCGCCCACCAAAAGGCACCTACAGCTTCGTCAGCCTCGGCTGCCCGAAGAATCTCGTCGACAGCGAGCGGATGCTCGGCTTGTTGCAGCTCGACGGCTACCGGCTAGTGCGGGAGCCGGCTGGCGCAGATTTCGTCGTTGTCAACACCTGCGGCTTCATCGAGCAAGCGCGCGATGAATCGTATGCGACGATTCACGAAATGCTCGAACTGAAGCGCCGCGGCGATACCCGCGGCGTGATCGTTTCCGGCTGTCTAGCCGAGCGCGAAAAAGAAGCGCTGCTGGAAAAGTGCCCAGATGTGGATTTCATCGTCGGCGTTTTCGGCCGCGACCAAGTGACCAAAGTCGCCGACCGGCTGGTTGGCCGACTCGACGAGCAGCGGAGCGTGTTTCAGCCAGCGCCGATTCGGCCCTTCAGCGATCGATCGCGTCTGCGAATCACGCCGCGGCACTTTGCCTATCTTAAAATCTCGGAAGGCTGCGACCGGCTTTGCACATTCTGTGCGATTCCGAAGATGCGCGGCAAACATGCGACCAAACCAATGGAAGAGGTCGTCGCCGAAGCGAAGGAGCTGGCGGCCGATGGCGTGCGCGAGTTGATCCTCGTCGCGCAAGACACGACCTACTACGGCATGGATCTGTATGGCGAGCCGCGCCTGACGGAATTGCTGCGGCTACTCGTCGAAGTTCCAGGGATCGATTGGATTCGGCTGATGTATCTTTATCCAATCTATTTCACCGACGAGTTGATCGACCTCATTGCCGCCGGTGGAAAAATTCTGCCGTATCTCGACA
The DNA here is from genome assembly GCA_020851115.1 of Pirellulales bacterium. Classification (GTDB taxonomy): domain Bacteria; phylum Planctomycetota; class Planctomycetia; order Pirellulales; family JADZDJ01; genus JADZDJ01. The sequence goes on along the minus strand of JADZDJ010000152.1, from coordinate 9,097 downwards.
TGCCGCTGCAACATATCAACGACACCATGCTGCGTCGCATGCAACGCCGGGTGAATCGGCACGAAACCGAGACGCTGTTGGCCAGTTTGCGGCGGCGCATTCCGAACCTCGTCATGCGAACCACATTGATCACTGGCTTTCCGGGCGAGACCGACGATCACTTTGACGAACTGGTTGAATTTGTCGCGCGAGAAAAGTTTGAACGTCTCGGCGTGTTCACCTATTCGTTTGAACCCGATACGCCGGCCGCGCGGTTGCCGAATCATTTGCCGGAAGAAGTGAAAAACGCCCGTCGTGATCGATTGATGGCCGTGCAACAACAAATCGCCTTCGCTTGGAACGATTCGCGGCTCGGGCAGCGCGTCGATGTCATGATCGATCGCGAAGTCCCCGGCGAGAAAAACGCTTGGCTCGGCCGCTCATATACCGATGCACCCGATGTCGATTCGGTCACTTATGTCACCGGCAAACGTCTGAAGCCGGGGCAGATCGTGCCGTGCGAACTGGTTTCGACGGCCGAGTACGATTTGGTCGCTGCGGCGATTGGCCCGCCGCGTTAATCTCGGCAACTCTGCTAGCGTTGGTTGCTAAAGTTGCAAGCGTCGGGCGGCTGGCGGCTGAGTGCTCGCAATTTCTTCGACCATTTCCTCCGCAGCTTGCCACGATTGGACCGCTAGCTTCGTCAAAATCGAAAAAAAACTCCCTTTCGACATAACCGGCAACCGACACCTATAGTCAGGGAAGCTCCTCGCCCATTGGAAAAGCGCGGGAGCTTTCCGCGCGGTTGGAAATCGTTTCTCAGCATTTTGTCGAGTTCGGGCCGTTGTCGCGGCCCATCTGCGATTTTACAGGAGGGGGAATCATGCGACATTTGTCTTGGGCCGCTGCGCTGGCGGCTCTTGTGTTGGCGATGCCATTGTCCGCGATCGCCAACGATCAGGAAGTTGCCAATCAAGTGGCCGAAAGTCTGCGATCCAGCGGTCGAATGAAGGACTACAAGGTTGGCGTCAAGGTGCAAGAAGGGGTTGCCTGGCTCGAAGGCACGGTGGCCAGCCCCGAGCAAATGCGCACGGCAGAGTCGATCGCCGAGCAATGTTACGGTGTCGATCGAGTCGTGAATAATCTGACGATTGGCTCCAGCCGAGCCGTTGAGCAAAATGGCGGCGGCCAGCGCTCTGGATTGCTCCAGCCCGATAGCATCTCTCGCACCCATGTGAATGCTGCCGTACGCGGACGCGATCGCAACGTTGTTCGCGCCAGCATGGAACTTCCGGAACACGCGCAGCAAGAGTTGGCCGTCGCCGGTCCTGCTCCACAGTTGCAAGAAGACGTTCCGATGGCGCCGCCAGCGGCCGAGCCGATGCCCATGGCCCAACTGAATCCGATGGCCCAGCCGATGCCGATGCCAAACCGGCAAGCGCAACCCATGCCGCAGGCCGCAGGTCGTCGGCAGATGCCGCTGCCGATCGGCGCTCGCGGGCCGTATCAACAAGTCTCGCGTCAAGTGCCTGGAGGCGAAGCAATCGGCACGCCGTCGCCGATGCCGATGCAAGGCGGGGCTCCAATCGGTATGGCCGCACCCGCGCCGCTGCACTATGACAGTCCATCGATGCCGGGCTACGCCTGGCCGAGCTATGCCGCCTATCCGAATTATGCGGCATTGACTTATCCCAAGCAGTATTCGCCGACGGCTTGGCCCTACATCGGCCCGTTTTATCCCTATCCTCAAGTGCCACTCGGCTGGCGGAAAGTGACGCTCGAGTGGGATGACGGCTGGTGGTTCCTTGACTTCAAAGACTCGCACTAAACGAGCGCAGATTGGCGGTCACACCCGTAAGATTCTCAAGCCCAGAAGTCGCAGCTTCTGGGCTTTTTTGCTTTCTGCCAGCCCGGCAAGCATCCGAGGGCGATTGGCGACCGCAATCTCCGCGTCGCTGAACCCTCGCATGCGCATCGCGCCGGCGTCGTGCGATGCTAGCAACGATCGCAATTCAATCTGCTTTTTCGTCATATCAAGAAAAACCCGCAAGTTCCGCCCAGATTCACACGATATGTAGTTTTGACGGTGCATTTGCGCCCTTTTTGCGTAAGTAGCAATTCAGTATTCGAGGAGCCTTCGGCATGTCACGCAAATCGTTTTGGTCCATGATGTTGTTGATCGCCGCCGGGACGGTGAGCAACACGGGGTGCTTCTGGATCGCAACGCAAGGCCCGAACCTTGGGCCGTTGGCTATTCCGATTCCCGTTAGTCCGTACTTCCAGAAGGAACAAGAAGATCGCTTTTGGATTCACGAGCGTTACGAGCGAGTGCCCGTTCTCGGCCCGATCACTTCCGGCGGCCCGGTGACGGCGCTCGATCCGCCGAGCGACGACGAAGTGATGCGAGCTTTGGAAAAAGCGCGTCCAGTCCAAGGCGGACTGCCCTTCTTGCACGAGCAGAACCGCAACAAAGTTCGCATCGTGAAAGAAAAGATCGCCGACTATGTGGACGACGTCCGCTTCTATCCGCTGATTGGCCCGGCCCAGTTGCACCATGCACATTACAAATGCACGGTCTACTTCACCGAGGTGACTCGCGTCGGCTGGCCGGTGCCATATACAAAAGTTGATGAAGATACCCAAGAAGTCGTGTACGTCGATCACAACCATTTCCACATGGTCGGCAACGTCGACTTTGGACCTTCGGGAACGTATTAGGCAGGGCAGGAGCGACGGAAGCAGGAAGCAGCAGACCCTCGGCGAAAGCCGAGGGTTTTTGATGCGCGATACAGCATCGCTTTTAGTTACTGTAAATTTCCAAAAGAATGCTATCCTCCGCACGGCCGCCGCAAACGCATTTCTGAGCCGCGCCCGTCAGGTAGTGATTCGAGGATCGCTCGCTTCCCAGCAAAGCACGTCGAACGATGCGCCATCTCGTCCTGCAATAGGCTGCTTTCCTCATCGCTTGTTGATGGCTAACGCGGCGTTGAATCGTGCGCCGGCGATCCATGGTCCAGCATCCCGTTGTGGCATTTTCCACACCCGGCTAAGATGCCCCAATACGCACGAATGCGCGCAATTTAGCCTTCGCTTACCACCGGCCAACCATGCGACCCTTCGACGCCACGCGGCTGTACTTCGATCGTGCGGCCGATCATTTAGAACTCTCCGCCAACATGCGCAGCCTGCTGATTACGCCCAAGCGCGAAGTGCAGGTGGAAATCCCCATCGAACTGGACAGCGGCGAACTGGCCACATTCATCGGCTACCGCGTCCAGCACGACAATGCGCGCGGGCCGATGAAAGGCGGGCTTCGCTATCATCCGCAGGTCGACCTGGATGAAATCCGCTCGCTGGCGGCTTTGATGACTTGGAAAACAGCCGTCGTCAATCTGCCCTACGGCGGCGCGAAAGGGGGCATCGCGATCGACCCCAAGCAGTTCAGCCTGCGCGAGCTAGAACGCATTACGCGCAAGTTCGTCGACGGCATTCACGACATGATCGGCCCCGACACCGATATTCCGGCTCCCGACATGGGCAGTTCGGCCGAAGTGATGGGCTGGATCGTGAACCAGTACAACAAGTATCACGGCTTCAGCCCCGCTTGCGTTACCGGCAAGCCGGTTGAACTGCACGGCTTGCCTGGACGCGAGGAAGCCACCGGCCGGGGCGTAGGAATCATCGTGCTGAAGCTGCTCAGCCGCATCGGCCGCCGGCCCAAGGAAACGCGCGTCGCCATTCAGGGTTTTGGCAACGTCGGAACGCATACGGCAAAGTTTCTGAATGAGGCCGAATGCCGCGTGGTCGCCATCAGCGATGTCACCGGCGGATACTATCGACCAGCAGGGTTGGATGTAAGAGAGTTGCTTCGCTATGCACGGGAACACAAAGGGATGCTGAGCGGATTTTCCGACGGCGAAGCCATCTCGAACGAAAAACTGCTGGAACTCGACGTCGATCTGCTCGTGCCGGCCGCCTTGGGCGGCGTCATCACGCGTGACAACGTCCAACGAATCAAGGCGCCCATCATCATCGAAGCCGCCAACGCCCCGACCGACCCCGACGCCGACGAAGTTCTCGCGCAATCCGGCAAAATGGTGGTCCCCGACATTCTCGTCAATGCCGGTGGCGTCACGGCCAGCTACTTCGAATGGGTGCAGAACCGTCAGCACTATCAATGGGGCATCAATCGCGTGCGGCAAGAACTCGATCATGTGCTGTCGGACGCCTTCGAGCGCGTCTGGGAGCTAGCCGGTCAGCAAAAAGTCTCGCTCCGCACCGCGGCTTACATCATCGGCATCGGCCGCGTGGGACGAGCCACGGTGCTAGGGGGCATTACGTAGCGGTCGCGAGTTTTCCGCGGAACAGGTGAAATCTATTTCGCCCCGCGATTCAATCCAGCGCACTGGCCGCAATCGCAGCAGCTTGACGACCCCCTCGATTGCTAGTAGGCTGCAAGCCTGGCGGGTATGGGGCAAGCGCCTCAACCAGTTCAACTCTGAACCGATTCCAGGGGGCTGACGATGAAACGGAGCATAGCGATTTCCGGTCGATGGATTGTATTGGCGCTGCTCGTGATTGCCGCGTGCTTGAAACCATTATCGGCTGCCGCGGCCGACGTGTCTTGGATTTCCAGCACCAGCGGCGATTGGCAGACGCCGACGAACTGGTCGACCGGCATGGTGCCGGGACCGGGGGACGACGTGACGATCGACCAGCCGGGGGATTTGCAAGTCACCATCAGCTCCCCAGCATCAGTTAATAGCTTGAATTCGCAGGAGGCGATTCTGCTGAGCAGTCTTGCGGCGCACGCGACTTTGACGCTCGCGGCGGACTCGACAATTTCGGGCGGTTTAACGCTCATGGGCGGTGCGTCGCCCGGCATCAATGGTCCCGGGCATCTGACTGTCGACGGCACGCTTGTTTGGCAAAGCGGATTTATGGTTGGGCCAGGAACGACAACTCTGGCGGCAACATCGACGACTGTGCTGAATGGCAAATCAGCACCGGCGCTCTTTGACTCACGCATCCTCGAGAACGCGGGCACCGTCTTCTACTATCCGGAAGGTAGCCACGGTTTTCAGCTAGTAGGAGGCACCTTCCAAAACTTGCCGAGTGGTAGCTTTAATTTTTTTTCCGATCCAACGCCCACAACGCTTGGCAACGGCGGCTTGTTTGACAACGCCGGCACATTTAACAAGTTCGGCAGCGGCGATCTTATTGCCAAAGTACCGCTGAACAATTCCGGCACGATCAATCTTTTCACGGGCAAGTTGAACTTCACGGCGGAGAGCGTCAACAGCGGCACCATCAATATGTCCTCAACGGCCGGCCTTGCGCTCTCGACGAATTACACGAATTCAGGAACCATCAACCTCCACGAGTCCGCGAACCCCTCCGGCCCTTCCGCATTCTCGACCGACGTGCTGAACAATTCGGCATCGGGACATCTCAATTTGCTGTCCGGTTACTCGATTTTGGCGGGAACGATTAACCATTCCGGCGAAATCAACGTGGCTCAAGGAGCCTCGCTGGCCTTCAGCGGGACATTGAACGCGGCCGCCGGTTCGAAAATCACCGGCGCCGGCAGCATCGCCTTTGATAGCCCCGTCACCGACTTCGCCGGTTCGATACAAGTAACCGGCGCAGTCAACGTACTCAAACCGATGACTTTCGAGTCCAACCAAACGATTGCTGCCAATTTCAATCTCGCCAGCGATCTCGCCGGCTCGGGAGACATCTATGTCGCGGGACCAATGACTTGGTCGGCCGGAACGATGTCCGGTTCCGGCAAGACGACCATCCTCCCAGCCGTGCAGGCAACGATTGCCCCCGGTTGGTCGCCCGATGTTCCCGCGCCAACCTTCGCTCGAACTTTAGACAATGCCGGCACGATCAACCTCGTTCAAACGGACTCCGAAGGTGTCGCACTGAATTTTTCCGATGGCACGATCAATAACCTCACCGGCGGAGTCTTCAATATCTTCAACGTACAGACCACAAGTGGCTTCAGCGGATCCGGAACAATGAACAATTCCGGCGTGCTCAATGTGTCGGCCGGCGCCAAACCATTCAACTTTGCATCGGTAGCGCTCAACAACACAGGCACGGTCAATGTTTACTCCGGAGGGCTCACCGCGTCGCTCGACAATAGTGGCGTTATCAACATTTACTCCGGCACGCTGAACGCAGCGGGTGCCAATTCGGGAACAATTGTCTTCAATCGCGGGGGAATATTTAGCGCGGCAGCGCTGACAAATACCGGAGTGCTGCGAGTCTCTCCCGGCATCGTAGGCGGCGACGACGAAGGAGACGAAAATGTTGCCTATAACTCCGGTCACGAGCCAATTACACTGAATATTATCAATGCTCGCGGCATCGGTGGCGAGGTTAATTTATTGACGGGAGCCTATGCCAGCCTCAACGGATCGGCTGGGCCAGCACAAAATGCAACCGCGAAGATCACCGGCGGCGGAAACATCACGCTTACCAACTACACACAATATCCGTTCGTCGGCTCGCTTGAGTCGACCGGCAACGTCACAATCGCTGGCACGGTGAATATCGACACCGATCAAACGATCGAGGGCCGATTGGTGCTATCGGCTGGCAGCACGCTGGGCGGGACAGGAAGTCTCCTCGTCAACGGCGGCATGGACTGGGCGGGAGGCACGATCGGCGGCAGCGGCAAACTTACGCTTGGCCCACAATCAGTGACGCAGCTTGGGTATCCCGGCGGAATCGGGCCCGTTGGCCAAAGAGTGCTGTCGAGACCCTTGGAGAACGCCGGTTCCTTCAACGCGACGAGCTTAAACTCAAATAACAACATCAATTTTAATGCGCCGTTCACCAACTTGCCGAGCGGCATCGTCACCGTTTCTGGCCCCGCTTCGTGGGACTCAGCGACCTATCCACTGAAGGCCGGTTTCGACAATCAAGGTGTGTTTCGTCTCGCGAGCACGACGACATCCTCATTCACGTTTAGCCCCAATATCCCATTTATGAACAGCGGTACAATCGAGATCCTCCAACGGAACACCTTGCAATTCAACAATAATTCTTCTAGCACCTACACACACACCAACGGACGGATTGTACTTAAGGGCGGTACGTTTACGCTCCCCAATCAGCCGCTGATTCTGGAAGGAGGATCCATCGAGGGCAACGGCGTGGTGAACGCCTCGGTAATCGTCGACGGCGCCATTATCGCTCCAGGATTCATTGCTCCACCAATAAATCAGCCGTCTGGACTGCGGTTTACCGGCCTCATATTACTGCACGACGCTGAAACACAGATCGATCTGGGAGGAACGATCCCAGGGGTAAATTACGATTCTATTTTAACATTAGCATCATATAACCTTCTTGGCGGCAAATTAGTTGTGAAGTTTGCAAACGGATTTGAATCGTCGATCGCCTCAGGGCAGGTCTTTCAAATTCTTAACAGTGGATCGCCGTTGAGCGGCGCATTCCTCAACGTTGCCAATGGTGAACGGCTGATGACGGCCGACGGCTTCGGCTCTTTTATGGTCCACTATGGCGTGAATAGCTCGCTCAATCCGAGAACTGTAATTCTCACCGATTTTCTGCGAGCAGTTCCCGGCGATTTCGATTTCGACGGCGACGTGGACGGCGCAGATTTCGCTGTTTGGCAGACGCATTTCCCCATTGCTAGCGGCGCCACGATTACCGAAGGCGATGCCGACCGCGACGGCGACGTGGACGGGGCCGACTTTACCGTGTGGCAAACAAACTTTCCGCACGCGCCGGCATTCATTTCTTCTCTGGTGCCCGAGCCTGCCTCCGCGACAACTCTTCTCGCGGCAACGGCGGCCTTCGCCATCGCGAGTTGGAGAAAAAGAACGCGGCGATGCAATCCCGCGCACTGTCACAACCGAAAGCAAAGCCAAGGCCGATAGTGAGCATTCGACCTTCGCTTCCCTACAAGGGCCGAGCGAAATCGAATGCTTTCATTCCGGTAGCATGCAGAATTTTGGCAATCCCACAATGGATTGGTCGGACGCGCCGACAAGACTCCAGCCGCCATATCCGTGAGATTCTCTCATGAATCGGGCCATCGAATCGGACTTTGCACTCCGAACCCTTGGCAAATCCGAGGACAAAAAGTTCTGCGTAACGGGTCTGATACGTTGTCGAGGCGAGACGATTCTGCTAGTCTGCTATGGATAGAATGCGTGTTGCTGTTCCTACCTGGCGCGGAGCCGTTCGGCAGGCTCGATAAGCGGAAACCGCTTCCGCGGAATTTGTGTCGGCCGGTGGCTTCAACGTACGCGCAGTGTGATGAAAGCATGCTTCAGGTCGGGTAGCTCAGTTGGTAGAGCAACGGACTGAAAATCCGTGTGTCGCCGGTTCAATCCCGGCCCCGACCACTTTGGCATTTGCAGCCGCCTGGCGTCGATCGACGCCAAGTGGCTTGCTGCTTAATGACTTACGCTCGTCGCCCAATTTGCCATTGCTGCCATTTGGCGACATTGGTTGCAATGCTGCGTCAAGTGTTGCTGTAAGCCCGTCCATAAACCGCTTACTGTTGGCCGTGCCCGCTTCACCAATGGAAACTCCCTGAGGACCGGCCAATGCTGGCAGTCGCTCTAAGTAAGGCTGCCGCAATATCGTCAACACTTACATGGGCATGGCGGTCCATTGCGCTTGCCCGAAATCCGGTGCAGACTGCCGTCAGATAGAACATTCTGCGGTCTCGCCATGACATATAACCAACCAAATGTTGTGTTCTAGGCGAGAAGGAACAGGCGGCGTATTCTGCTGGTGATTGGATGGTTTGTTTCCCTAGCGGCCCGCACCCGCAAGCGGGTATCCGGGCAACGGAAGATACGCCATGCGACAGCTTACGACAGCCGAGCTTGCCAGTCTAGCGTCGATGCTCGATCCCGAGATGTTTCAGTTTCGAACGCGGTTCGGCCAGTCCAGTCCGTTGGACGAATTGGTGCGGCAGGGAGCACAACAGATGCTGCTGTCCGCCATCGAGATGGAAGTAGACGACTTCCTGGCCCAGCACGCCCGGCGGCGCGATGATCGGGGCAAGCGGCAGGTGGTGTCCGCAATGGTTACCTGCCTGCGCGGGAGATTCTGACCGGAGCGG